>JBCDIP010000114.1:0-8046 GCA_038748855.1 Pseudomonadota bacterium | reverse complement strand
TCCTCAGCAATGATCGGCCACATATTCTCCCAGCGGATGAGATCACCATTGGTGATGTTAAACGCTTCACCGCCGCAGCGCGGCTCTGTCAGTGCCCAATCAATGGAGCGGGCGATCAGTTCTGCATCATTGGCCTGCTGCAGGGTCTTCATGGAGGAAGGCTTACCTGGGAAATTGAGCGGCATGCCCAGTTCCTTGCACAAGCTGCCATAGATGCCGATCTGCATGACGAGGTTCATAGGCGAACGTGGGGCCAGACCGCACACGATGTGAGGACGAAGGCACACCCAGTCATAGGCAGCCGACTGGCTGCGTTCAGCGAGCAAATCCTGCTGGTCGAAATAGAAGTTCGGCGGCTCGTGCCGCGCATCATCCTCCTTTGTCGGGGTTTTGTAGGGGCCTAAGTGGCTGCCGTAATACTTCTGGCCCTGGATCAGCACCACCCGCTGCAGGTTCGGCATGTGGGCATCCACCAAATCCATCAGCCCTTCGAACATCTCCGCGTTCAATGCGCTGAGCTCAGCCCAGTTCATACCCGGCGGCTGCACAAAGCCCGCGTAGAGCAGGTGTGTGGCCTCGCCAAAGGTCTTCAGGGCGGCCTCGTCCAAGTTGGGCGAGAGGAGATCCAGCTTTACAAAGTCGAACTCTGTCAGGTCATCAGGCTGCGAGCGGGCAAGGCCCGTCACATGCCAGTCTCCTTGCGCGGCTTGGTGAGCAAGAGCGTAGCGGCCGATAATGCCGCTGGCGCCGGCGATCAAAAGGTTCTTTGGCATGTGTGCTTCCAGTTTGTCGGGCCCGGTGGGGTGGTGTAGACGAAGTGAGAGGGCCCATAAAATAAAGTTGGGGTGAATATGCAACAAGAACTTAGTGTGGGGTTTGTTGGGCTTGGCGTCATGGGAGAGCCCATGTGCCGACACATCGCACAAAAGAGGGCGGGCGGCCGGGTTCAGGAGCTTTGGGGCTTTGATCTCAACAAAGATCCCATCTCGCGCCTCTCAGAACATGGGCTAAAGGCCGCCAGGAGCGTCCAGGAGGCCACAGAGCGCGCTGACGTGGTGCTGCTGTCCCTACCAGGCGATGAGCAGCTCAGAGCTCTGTGCAGCGGTTCTGAGGGCCTTCTGAGCCTTGTTAAGCCCGGCCAGACGATTGTGGATCTGGGCACGAGTTCCCTACGCCTGACCCGCGAGCTGGAGGCGGAGTTTTCCGCGCGCGGGGCATCTTATGCTGATGCTCCGGTGGCCAGGACAAGAGCGGCCGCGGAAGCAGGAAAGCTTGCGGTTTTGGTGGGCGGAGATGAGGCGGTGTTTAAGCAGATCAGCCCCGTGCTCGCATGCTTTGCCGAAGAGGTCGTTCACTGCGGAGCCGTAGGGGCCGGCCAGGTGGTTAAGCAGATGAACAATATGGTTCTGTTTCAAACAGTTACGGCCCTTGCTGAGGCTCTTTCCATCGCAAAGCGCTCCGGTGTTGAGCCCGAGACCCTGTTTGCCGCCATGGGAAAGGGCTCCGCCAACAGCTTCGCGCTGCAAAACCACGGCGCCAATGCGCTGCTTCCGGGTGAGTTTCCAAAGCAGGCCTTTTCAACTTCCTATGCGCTGAAAGACCTGACCTATGCGATTGAGCTGGCGCAAGAAGCAGGCGTGATGACCCCGGGCGCGGCGGCAACGCGTGGGTTGTTTGAGCAAGCCATTGAGGCCGGCTTTGGGGACGACTACTTTCCAATCGTGATCAAGATGCTTGAGGAGAAACCATAAATGATCGGCGCACACCAAAGCGATGACCTCCTGATTGCGCTCCATTATCAGAACGAGAACTGCCATCCCGACGGAAAGATCAAGGTCGGGATCTCTGAGGGCGCCGCCTGGCGCGAGCAGACCCTTGAGACGGCCCGCCAGCTGTTGGACGGTACCCGCAAGGCGGGGGTGCCCATTGTTCATGTGCGCCTGGCCGTCAGGCCGGATCATGCCAACGTGATCACCAACAACTTCATATTCCGCCAGTGGGTCGAGCTGGGCGCTTGGGCTGAAGGAACCTGGGGCGTGGAGTTCCTGGAGGGGTTTGAGCCACTGGATGACGAACATGTGGTAACCCACACAAGAAACAACGGTTTTTATGGTTGCAACTTGGAAGAAGTGGTCAACCTATTCCGCCCGAAGCGACTGATCTGTGCCGGGGTCTCGACGGCCTATGTGGTGGAGTGCACCGTGCGCCACGCCGCTGACGTTGGCTATGACACCTGGGTGGTGGGCGATGCCTGCTCTACGGCAACCATTGAACAACACACCGCAGCCTTGCGGGCGATGGAGTTGATCGCCACCGTGGCCACAAAAGATGAGGTTCTGGCATCCTTTGAAAAGTAGGAAACGGGACAGGGCGCAAACCAAATCTTAACCATGATCGGTCAATGCTAGCCTTCAGTTGTTCGTCGCGCACCTAAAGAGCAGGGAAGCAAATTGCCATGAAACCGTTTAGCCTCGTTGCGGCTGTCTGTGCCGCATTGATCGTCAGCACTGAAGCCACCCAAGCCGCTGACGAAGTCGAAGCTCCGGCCTTGGCCACAGAAGAGCTCCAGGAGCTGTTCCCGGGCAACTATGAAGCTGAAGTCGCCGGTTATGACATGCTGATCACTGGCTCAAGCAATGGCACCCTTAAAGGTCAAGCGTTCAGCCGCAAAGACGATGGCCGCTGGTGGGTCACTGAAGGGACCTTGTGCGTGGCCTGGTCCAACTGGACCGACGGCGAGCCGATGTGCGGTGTGATCACCCGCAAGGGCGATTGGTATCACAGCCAAAACGACAAGGGCGAGGGCATGCGCTTTCGCCGCATTCAGGAACTGGCTTCAACCTCGTTTAAGCTTGGCCGCGGCAAATCTTCCGAAGATAACCGCTGATACGCGCCGCTGGCGTCATCACAATTTCTCCAAGTCGCAGCTAAGGTGTTGGTGGGAACCACCGGTTCACACTATATTGCTACTGCCAGTCGCATGAATGGTCTTGTTGCCTTGCCGCAAGACAACACTTGGAGAGCATAATGACGATTAAACTCAAGCCGCTCTGTGGCCACGCGATGGCAATCGCGGTTGCCTTGGCCTTCACAACCGGCGCTTCGATGACGCCAATTGGCTCATCCCCGGCGTTTGCCCTTCCTGAAGACGAACCAACAAAAAAGGCCGCGCCCGCCAAACCGGCGTCTGAGAAGAAGACGAAAAAGCGGACCCAGGCGAAGCCAAAGAAGAAGAAACAGAACTTTAACAGCAATTCTGATCGCAGCTCGCTTGAGCCCTACACACTGCCCAACGGCCCGGACCTGACGCTCGCGAACGCGCAGATCAAAGCCGGGAACTATCGCGCCGCGATCGTGACCCTCAACGGCCTTCACCGCCTTGATGATGCCAATGTGCTCAACCTCTTGGGCTTTTCGCACCGTAAGCTGGGCCTCGTGGATGTGGGCATGCGTTACTACTATGCAGCCCTGGAACGGGCTCCAAACCATACCGGTGTGCATGAATATCTGGGCGAGGCGTATCTGCAAAAGGACGATCTGGCGAAGGCGGAGACCATCTTGAAGAAGATCGACCAGCTCTGCGGAACCGGCTGCAAGGCCTATCGGGAACTGGCCAAGCATGTTGACGCCTATAAGCTGAAGCACTCGCTTTAGGCCAAAAAAGCCGACATTAGGGAAGGCGGCGGGGTCCTATGGCTCCGCCGGTCGCTTCGATTTTGCGCTAGTACCCGCCCGCCTCCTGTGGCAAGACGGCGTGTTACCAACAGGGCGCTACCGGCATGTCGTCACAAAAGATTGCATTCATCGCGAGCGAGGCGGAAGAGGCTCAGTCTGCACTGGCCGATTTTTCGAACCGCTTTGATAACGTGCGCGCTGAGGATGCCGACATCATCGTGGCCTTCGGGGGTGATGGCTTCATGTTGCAGGCCATGCACAGGTTTGTGTCATCGGGCAAAGTGATCTACGGCATGAACCGCGGTTCCGTTGGCTTTCTCATGAACGAGTTTGACCAGTCCGGCTTGCATGAGCGGCTGGCGCGCGCGGAGGTCACCGAAGTGCACCCTTTGCGTATGAAAGCGGTTGATGCCTCAGGGCATCACCACGAGGCGCTGGCGTTCAATGAAGTTTCGCTGCTCCGCCAGACCTACCAGGCGGCCAAGCTGCGCCTGGCAATTGATGAGCGTACCCGCCTGGAAGAGCTGATCTGCGACGGCATTCTGCTCTCCACGCCGGCGGGGTCAACTGCCTACAACCTCTCGGCCCATGGACCTATTCTGCCGGTGAATTCTCCACTTTTGGCGCTCACGCCGATCAGTGCCTTCCGGCCCAGACGCTGGCGCGGGGCTATTCTGCCGTGTGCCGCGCGCGTGACGATCGAGGTCCTGGAGGCGGGCAAACGTCCGGTGAGCGCCGTGGCAGATCATGATGAGTTCCGCAATGTTCATTTGGTGCATATCGCTGAAGAACCCTCCCAAACGGTCAGGCTGATGTTTGATGAAGGCCACAGCCTGGAAGAACGGGTGATTTCCGAGCAGTTCCGCTACTGATCTGCCAAGTCGTCCGTGCCCGGCACATGTGCCAAATCAGGACGTTTTCTCCTGTGTTTTTCCCTGGGTGATTTAGGGAATTTTAAGCCGCAGGCTCTACATTACATGACAGTTAGTTGCGTATCAGAGCCTGTTGGCTCTAGTTGAGTACCGTATGCCGGGGTCCGCGCCCCGGCATACGTGTTTCTAGGCTTAGGATTTCTCCACAATTCGGCAACAAAAAACGCCCCACCATGAAGGCAGGGCGATGATCAAATTGTTTGGGGTTCAAGCGTTAGGCAGCAAGTGCGCTTTGTTCGCCGAGTTGCTCGGTTTCCAGCAGATGGGCGGCAAGCTCGCGGGTGCGGGGCGACCCATATGACTGAACCAACTGGAGCAGCTCGGTGCGCCGTTCGGGCGAAAAGGTTTCGTACTTCGTGACGATCGCTTCGACCATCTGTTTGCCGAAATGATCGCGTGATTTGGGTTTGTCGTTAGCCTGACGCTGGCGTTCCACGTCAGAGGCAATCCGTAACGGATCAAACAGCACTCTTGGCAGATTGGCCCGTGAATGGACGGCACGCAAAGACATCGCCCCTTGAGCATACATCAAATTGCGCACCCGCAGGATCGGCAGACCGGAGAGCAAGGAGAGGGCACTTTCAACAAAGGCCATTTCGCCGCTGCATGACGCGCGCAGAAGCAGGGATGGGGTCAACAGCTGCCGATCGCAGAGATAGCTGACCAGCCGCGCGCGTTCCACCGGTTTGGTGGTCGCGGAGATTTTCAAGATGGCCTCTTCCTCAGCAATGTCGATCATACGCTGAGATTTGAGGGTTGAGGCCATATCGGTGGTTTCAACCTTGGTCCGCATTTCCTCAGACACCGCGCGGGCCATCATCACCTTCATTGGGGCAGGCAAGTCGGCGCGCTTCGCCAGTTGAGCACAAACGGGACGATCGGAGCCATGGCGCTCAATGATCTTTTCGTATTGCCCGGGATTCAACTGAATTTCAGGGTTTGAGAGAAGCTCTACGACAATCTCTGCCGGTGCGTTGGCAATCAGAATGTCAGCCGCCTCCGCCGGGCAATCGCCGCGGGCTGCAATGACGGTCTTACGCGCCGCATCACCCACCTTGGCAATGGCGACCATCATGCGCTTGTTCAGGGATTTGGTGACCGCCAGGAAGGGCAGGGCCAGTTCGTCATCATCTGAAATGATCGAGAACACAAGGTCTTCAGAAAGACCGCGCAGGTTCTTGATGGCATCCACCATCTCTTTGCGCACCGTCCTGACCGGATCCACGGTGAGTTTCAAAAGCAAGTTGGATAAAACCACTTGGCCGTCGTCAGGGAGGTTTGAGGACTGCAACAGAGAGACGATGGCCTTACCCGCAGCGATCCGTTGCTGCGGAGATGCGTTTTCTATGCCCACTTCCAGGCATGCGATTTCGTAGGCATCAATGGACTCAGCTGACATGCGGCACCTTCAAACTGTACGCTCAAACTGGAACCGGTCTCAGAGGGGAGACCTTAACAAGGCGAAGGTGCCACGGGATTGCTTAAATCCCGGTTAACCATAACTGCAATGAGGCGCCTATTGGGTGGGTTTTTCCTCGTCCCAACCTTCCGAGGTCTCAATCGCAATGGCCGTAGCCGCAATGGAGGTGGTTTGGTTGGACACCAGAACAAAATCGCCTTGCTCATCAAGCGGCACGGCAGCGCGCCGGGTCATCCGGTAAACCGCGAAGACGCCGATCAATCCATAAACGGTGCCCAGGAACACAAAGAAGGCGTGGGGCCCAAACCGGTCCATCAAGTCGCCGGCAATGATCGGGCCGGCAATCGCGCCCACACCGAACAAAAGCACCAGTTTCCCGGCGGCACCCAGCATTTGATCGCTCTCCAGATAGTCGTTTGCATGGGCGAGCGCCAGGGAATAGAGCGGCAGGCTGAGTGCACCAAAAAGGGCGAAGAGGGCGGTGATATAGAGGAAGGGCAGATCGCCGGAAAACACACAGAAGAAGGCAACAGTTGCCGTCAAGGCGGAGATCACTGTCATCACCTGGCGCCGGTCAAAGCGGTCGGAGACCATGCCGACCGGAAACTGAGAGGCAATAACGCCCAGCATGGGGAGGGCCATAAGGATGGACACTTGCGCCACACTCATACCAATGGCGTTGCCGTATACGGCGCCAAGCATGAAGAACACACTTTGCCCCAGGCCATTGAAAAAGCAGGCAATAACGGCCAGTGGAGACAGCCGGTAGATCTCTGCAATGGTCACCGGACGCGGATTGGTAATTTCCGGTGCCGGCGTGCGGGCCAGCGACATGGGCACCAGCGCGACCGACATGAGCGCGGAGACAATGATGAACTGGATATAACCGTTATGATCCGGTACGTTGAGCAACAGCTGGCCCACACCCATGGCGGCAAAGATGATCAACATATAGGCGGACAGCATCTTGCCCCGGGTTTCGTTGGTGGCCGCGGAGTTGACCCAGCTTTCCGACACAATGTAGAGCCCGGCAATGCACAGGCCCGTCACAGCTCGGAACGCAAACCAGGCGAAAGGGTCCACAAACACTGCGTGCAACAGCGCGCTGGTGGAGATGATTGAGGCGAAGGCGGCAAACACGCGGATGTGGCCCACTTGCTCAATCAGCTTCGGCGTCACAATAGAGCCGACGAGGGAGCCCACAAAGTAACCGGCCATCACATAGCCGGTGATGGTGGCGCCGAAATCAGCGTCAACCGCGCGCACGCCCAAAAGCGTGCTCTGCAGGCCATTGCCCAGAGCAAGCACGGCAACCCCGATAAAAAGGGCCCAAACCGAGCGGACACCAGCTCCCACGAAACATCTCCATCAGGTTCGACGAACAGTCACCAAGATGGCGCTGCATATCCCGCCCTATAACCGTTCCGTGTCAGCGTTGCGACACTTAAAGTGCTTTGAGCGCCAATTGGTTAGGGTGGGTCACTCGGTGCGCTGCACCGTTGTGGCTGCGGCCGGGTCAAGTTCCAGACGGGCGCGTGGGATAGGATCACCTGAAGAGATGCAATAGCCGTATTCGCCCTCTTCGATCCGCTTCAGGGCAGCCTCAATCCGGCGCAAATCGCTGTGACGGCGACGTTCGGTTTCCTGCGCCATGGCCTGGCGCTGCATAGCATCCATACGGGACAGTCTACCCACGCTGGTTTGGTCCAGCTGCACGGGCCCTGTTTCATCATCACCCGCTTCCAACAGGGCCGTCAGCTCTTGGCGCATCGCCAGCAGGCGCTCCTTGAAATAGGAGATATCGTCGTCGTTAAGATCCGGCATTGGCGTTAGCCTAGCATGCCTCATACGTCTGGTGAGGAAATCCTTCAGGCCATTCCGAGCTGCTTGAGCTTGTCATCCAGAATGGCGCCGTCGAATGGCTTTACAAGAAACTCGTCGGCACCATGGACAATTGCGGCCCCAATGCGGCGCGGGTCGGGATCGCGGTCGCACACCAAAATCACCGGAGAGCGTCCC
>JBCDIP010000113.1:0-8046 GCA_038748855.1 Pseudomonadota bacterium | reverse complement strand
GTCAAGCGTGTCGTCCGGACCGTGCAGGTCCCAGGCAAAGCGGATGCTGCCGCCCTTCTTCGGTGTGGCGGCAATGGCTTCGGTGGCTGAGGTCACAATGGACCCTGCGGTGGCCACGGTTGCGCCCATGGCCATCAGCCAACCCATCACCTGACGCCGGGATGCGCCCTTGTTCAAGGCGTCGACAACAAAGGATTTGTCGGCCTCAGGGATGGAACCAAAGGTGATGCGGTCGCTCACCTTTCCAAACGTTTCAATCTTCTTCCTCATCTGTCACTCCCAAGTTGTTCCCCGGTTTTTTGGTCTGAGTTGAGTTTCACCCTAATCGGGCTCTTGTGCAACGGCCTCCGCGATCCGCATCTGAAAGGTTTGAACGGCTTTATCAAATGCGGGCGATAAATAGGCTTTTTTAAAGGCCGATCCGTTCATGGAGCGCTGCAGCTCCTCGGCAATTTCAACGTCTTCGTTGTTGAACTCTTCAAACCGCAAGCGCAGCTGCGTGCGGTGTTCGGCGAGCTCGGAACTCGTAGCCGCATGTTCGCCATTCACGAAGATCTTCACATGCTCCCGGCAGGCTTCAGGGCCCAACGGTTCGACAATGATGACACGAAGATAGTCCACTGTCACGGTGATCAAAAGGTTCGGGAAGAGTGACAGGGCCTCCAGCGTGTGGCGCTTTTCCTCTGGCAGATCTGGAAACTCCGGCAGCTTGCCCACCGCATCGTCGGTGGGCTCCACATTGTTGTTGCCTTCACCGCTCAGCAGCCCGTCATGAACCATATAGTGGTCGCGGAAGCTGTTATATTTCTCAAGGCCGGGGTGCACATAAGGCACGTGGTAGACGTCAATGAAGTTCTCCACCGCCAGCTTCCAGTTGCAACCCACATCATAGGTGGAAACCTCCGCCTCCTGTAGTCCGGAGAAATCATAATCGCTCCAGCGCTCCTCCAGCACGGAGATGACGGAGGCAAACTCGTCCGCCGTGCCTGAGACATTGACGAACACCAGCTGGTTCCACACCGCCATGGGTACGCGATGAAGTCCGTCCGGCAGATCGATGCCCGCCTTTTCTCCGTCGTGGTCGTCGGGCCCGGCAATGTGGGGCGTGCGGATGAGCGCGCCGTCCAGCTCATACATCCAGCCGTGATAGGGGCAGACCAGACGATTGCGCTTGGCGCACGGCTCGTTTACCAGGCGCAGGCCCCGGTGTCGGCAATAGTTGTGGAACACACGCACTTCGCCATCGCGCCCACGCGTCATGAGAAGGCTGGCGCCGGCAAACACCATGGTCTTGATGTCGCCCGGCTCCGGCACATCGTTGACGGTGCCGATGCAGGCCCAATTGTTGGCAAAGGCGGTTTTCAGCTCACGCTCATAGAACGCCTGGTCTTTGTAGCAACTGGCAGGCAGGCCATGGCCGTTATGGGTTTGTGTCACCAGCTCATCGTAGGAATTTGACTGCGCCATCACGATTGTTTCTCATAATCGAGGAGGGTGAAGAAGAGAGTGTCGCCAACCTCGCACAGCGCCGGATTGCGCTTGCAGAAGACAACGCCTCCTCTGTTAAAGTAAAGCTTTTCCGGCTCGGTCCAAGGGGCCTTCAGGTCCCAAATGTAGCCGGCAAACTGGCCGTCTTCCACCACATCGCCCAGATTGACCCTGGGCTCAAACATGCCGTCTTTGTAGGCGAAGATATATTGGTCGGCCTTCTGCATGGCCTTCAGCGCCACTTTGTGCTCCGGCGGGGGCAGGTCCAGGCTTGCGGGCAGAACCTCCATTTCGTGCAGGCAGCGCTTTATGCCGTTATAGGCAAAGTCGCGGATCCAGGGCCTGATCTTGCCCGCTCCTCCAAGCTCTGTGGACACATAGATGATCTCATGGCGGGCTGCGGCTGAGGAGAGGGTGGTCTCCGTCACCCGGTCGCCCACGATGCCGAGCGGGGCGCCAAACAGCTCTAGGATGCGCATTTGCAGGGCATCCTTGGCCTCATCGCCAATCAGGCGGATCTTCACCGAAGGATGATGGTCGATGGACTTGCCTGCGGAGTGCAGATCGAAGATCGCATTGGACCGGGGCAAAAGGCGCTCGGTCACCCACCAGCAAATCATCTCAGTTGGCGAGCCATTCTGGACGCCGGGGAACATGCGGTTGAGATTGGCCTCACCGGTTTCATCCAGCGGAGAGGTGCGGCGACCGGCATAGAAGGCCGGCGCGTTCAAAGCGGGCAGAAAGATCAGCTGGCCAGATACATCGCCCGCGTCCAACTCCTGATAGAGCCCGCTTGCGATGGAGACCCCTTCATACTCATCCCCGTGATTGGCCCCGATGATGACCACCACGGGGCCTTCCCCGTTCTTGATCGACATGATGGGCACAGGCTGCCAGCCATAGGCGGAGCGGTCGGAGGAGAATTGGATGCGCACATAGCCGTGGTGCTTGCCCTCTGCGCCCAGATCGATTTCGCAAACCGGTTCGTTGCTGACAATCGGTGTGGGCATGGCGCTAGGCCTCCGCCTGGTATTGGCGATAGGCGGCACCAAGCTGGGAGATGCCTTCGCGGATCTTGTCGGCAGAGACAAAGCTGTAGGCCATGCGCAGGAAGTTGTTCGGACCGTCCTCCGCAAAACACAGACGCCCCGTGGAAACCTCCACCCCATGCTCGACGCCGAGTTCCGTGACGCGTTCCGCGTCGACGCCGTCAGGCATTTCCGCCCACAGGAAGTAGCCACCATTAGGTGTGCGGATCTTGGCGTCCGGCAGATGTTCGGAAAAGGCCTCGATCATGGCGTCCCGGTGGAGGCGCATTTCTGCGGTCAGCTCATCAATATGGTTCTGCATTTTATTGGAGCGCATCAGGTCCACCACAATGCGCTGGGCCATAGGGTTGCAGCCGCCATCGGCCTTCTGCATCGCCATACGGCGGATGATCTCCGGCTCCCCGATCGCCCAACCGAGGCGCAGGCCGGGCGCTAGGATCTTCGACACCGTGCCCAGAGCGATCACCACGCCGGCATCGTCCAGTGCCTTGAGGGGAGGGATAGGCTCGCCCTCAAACCTGATACGCCGGTAGGGGTCGTCCTCCAGGATGATGAAATTGTAACGCTTTGCGAGCTCGATCAGCGCCTCACGCCGGGCTAGCGACATGGTGATGCCGGTGGGGTTGTGGAAGTCGGGAATGTCGAACAGGAGCTTCGGCATGCGCTCGCCATTTGCTTCCAGGCGCTTCAGCTTCTCTTCCAACTCGGCCACATCCAGGCCTTCATCATCCTGGCCCACACCGACAAAGGTGACCCCATGTGTCCGCATGATTTGAAGCGCGGTCATGTAGGAGGGGGTGGTGACGATCATCCTGTCGCCGGGCTCCAGGTAGACCCGGCAGGCCAGATCCAGAGCGTTCTTCGCCCCATAGGTGACCAGTACATTGTCCACGCCGATCTTCACACCATCCTCGCGCACGAAAGCTGTGATTGCCTCACGCAGGTCCGGCAGGCCCATCAACGGGCCATATTGCAGGGAGCTCGCCACATGCTCACTCACTGCGTTGGCCGCCTCATGCACCACATCCGGCAGGCAGGGAGGGTATGCGAGACCGCTGGAGAGCACCGTAACGCCAGGGGGATGATCATAAATCGACTTGCCGAGCACCTCGGCCCGGCGCGCAAATCGCTGTCCTAGCCCAAGATCACCTATCGAAACTGCGGACATTTATCACCCTTTCCAGGCTTAATATTTAGCGCTTGTCAAAAATCATATATGATTTATCATCGATGAAAATGTGAGAGTCAAGATGAGATCAACCCCGATGAGACGTTTACGTCTGATCGGGGACAAATTGATCGACCAGAACATTAGCGAGAGGCAAGTTCCGCTCAGTTTGAGCGGAACTTGCCCGAGTGGAGACCAATATGGCGCCGACGTATCCGGATTTTCCCAAAGGGGAGTATGAAGCCCGCTGGAACAAGGCGCGCGCGTTCATGGCGGAGCAGAATCTGGACGCCCTGTGGATCACCGAGCGCCTGAACTATGAATACTTCACCGGCCACCGTTCAGCCCAAAACCCCATCGACAAGATCCGCTCCTACATGTTCATCCTGCCGAAGGATGATGATCCGGTGCTCATCACCATGCCGTTTGAGGTGGCCCAAGTGGTCACCACAACCTGGATTGAGAAGATTGAGACCATTGGCGGGCTGACGGGCCATGTGGAGTTCGTCTCCGGCGTTCTGGACAAGATGGGCCTTTCCAAAGCGCGCATCGGCACGGAGATGGGCCGTGAGCAATATCTCGGCATCAGTTACAAGGCCTTCAACGAGATCATCGCCAGCCTGCCCGAGGCGGAGTTCGTGGATGCAGCGCAGATCATTCTGGACACGCGGCTGATCAAGTCGCCGGCCGAGATTGACTATATGCGCACGTCAGCGCGTATGAATGCGCAGACGCAGGTCGACATTCTGCCTCGTCTGGAGCCGGGGATGACGGAGAACGAAGTGGCCCGCATCCTGCGCACGGCTCTGTTTGAGGCAGGTGCCGAAACGCTCACCCTGCTGTCGGTCATCGCTGGGGCAAAGCCGGAGGGCACCACGGGGATGATCCTCTCGCCCACGGACCGCAAGATCGTGGCGGGTGAAGCCTTGGGTTTTGATGTGGGCATCACCCATAAGGGCTATACCTCCGACCTTGCGCGCACATTTGTCGTTGGCGAGCCGACAAGTGAGCTGGCGGAGTTCTACGACTGGATGATGAGCGTGCGCCGTAAGGCCGATGCCTGCCTGGCGCCGGGCAAATCGCCGGCCGAACTGATCGACGTGGTGAACCAGGAGCTGGCAGCTGCTGGCATGCAGACCTCCGGCGTGGGCCGGGTAGGGCACGGGGTTGGCTTCGAGACCACCGAATATCCCTCGCTCGCCGCCTTCGAAGACATCGCGTTCGAGCCGGGTATGGTGTTTGCCTGCAACCCCAACTTCTCCAACCATTTCGGCTTCATCAACGCAGAAGACAATTGGGTCATCACGGACACCGGGGCTGACCTCCTCTCCGATCCCATGGCCGATCTGCACATCCGCTCCATTTAAGGCGATCCCATGTCCGCACCCGCATTCAACAGACCGCCCGAAGGTTACACACTGGACTATGACCAGGGCCGCTACCGGATCGGCCTTCTGGCGCTGGATAATGATTATGTGATCGAGCAGGACATGATGGCCATGCGGCCGGATGATGGGGAGGTCACGCTGTTCACCGCCCGGGTGCCGTTTGCCGAAACCTGCGATCCGGAAACTCTGGCGGCCATGGTGGACGAACTGGCCTCAGCCACGGACACCATCCTGCCCGGCGGGCGGCTCGATGCGGTGATCTACGGCTGCACCTCCGGCACCGCTACGATCGGCTATGAAAACGTGGCCAAGCAGGTGAAGTCGGTGCGCCCTGAGGCGGAGTGCGTCACCCCGATCACAGCGGCCCATGCGGCCTTCAAGGCGCTGGGCCTGAAACGCATCGCCGCCTTCACGCCCTACACCGATGAGGTGACCACAACTACAGTTGCCGCTCTGGAGGAGGGCGGCGTTGAGGTGGTCAAGGTCACCAACTTCAACATTATCGTCACCAGAGACATCAGCGCGGTAACGCCACAATCCATCATTGCGGGCGCCCTGGCCGCGGATGACCCAGCCGCCGAAGGTCTCTTTATCTCCTGCACCGACTTCCGCGCCGCCCAGGTGGTGGCCGAGATCGAGGAGAGAATCGGAAAACCGGTAGTAACCTCCAACCAGGCCTCCTTCTGGCAGGCCGTACGCACCGCAGGCTATGCCAAGATCATCAAGGGCTATGGCAAGCTCTTGGAGGCTGAAACCCTATGACCGACGCAGCACATCTGGAAGCGCCCGCGCGCCTTGCCCCGCTTGAGCTGGGCGATGCGCCCCAGGCCATCTATGCCCGCTTGCGCGAGCTCATCCTGTCCGGCGATCTGAAGGCGGGCGGCCAGGTGAAGATCCAAGGCATCGCCAGCGATCTGGGCGTCAGCATCGTGCCGGTGCGCGAGGCCATTCGCATGCTGGCCGCCGAGGGCCTCATGGAGCTGCGCCCCAATCGCAGCCCTATCGTGGCACCGCTGGAGATCGCAGAGATCCTGGAGATCAACACGGTGCGCCTGGCTCTTGAGCCGTTCTATCTGGAGATGGCGGTGCCGGCCCATGATGACGCCAGCCTGAAGCGCTGCGCGGAGCTGATCAGCGAAGATGAAGCGGCAACGGACTATATGGAGAAGGTCGAGCTGAACCGGCAATTCCATCTCGCCCTGATTGCTCCGGCCGGGCAAAAGCGCGCCCTGAAGCTGATCGATGACCAATTCGAAGCCATCTCGCGCTTTGCCCAAATGCTGGTCATGCGCGGCATGCGGGGCCATCTGCATAATGAGCATGCGGCCATCTTGGATGCCGTTGCCGCCGGCAAAGCTGGGGTGGCGGTGGATCTGATGCATAGCCACATTTCATCGGCCGCAGAGCGCATCGCCCTGGAGCTGGACAGACAACGCGCAGCACAGCGCTGAGCTGGGCTAAAGGTGACAAGCTTTGACTACATAGTGGTGGGGTCCGGCAGCGCGGGGGCCATCGTCGCCGCACGTCTCGCCGAAGACCCGGCCACGACCGTCTTGCTGCTGGAGGCCGGCCCACCCGACCGTAGCCCTCTGTTCCACATCCCGGCCGCCATGCGGTACGCCTACGATGAGCCCAGGTACAATTGGAGCTACGTGACCGAGCCCGAACCGTTCCTCAACAATCGCCGGGTGAAGATGCCCAGAGGCCGGGTCTTGGGCGGCTCGTCCTCCATCAACGGCCAGCTCTATTTGCGTGGTCATCCGCTGGACTATGAGGGCTGGGCGGAGGCAGGGGCGGAGGGCTGGTCTTATGCGGAGGTTCTGCCTTACTTCAAACGTCTGGAGGCCCGCATCGACGGTCCGTCTGACTATCGCGGCGCAGACGGTCCCATCAGAGCCTCCACAGTGCCGCCCGGACCCCTGGAGCAAGCGTTCCTGAACGCGGGCGCTGAGGCCGGTTACCTCAGCACCGACGATGTGAACGGGGCCCAGCAGGATGGCTTCGGCCTCTTTCCCAAGAACGTCGCAAATGGCCGGCGCTCCTCGACCTCCTCCTGCTATTTGCGCAACCCCCCGTCCAATCTGAAGATCATGACCGGCTGTCACGTCACCCGCGTGGTGCTGGAGGGGCGCCGTGCGAGTGGCGTGACATACGTACGTAACGGGCAGACAGAAACCGCGACCGCCAACCGGGAGGTTGTCCTCAGCGGCGGGGTTTTCAACACACCACAACTCCTGATGCAGTCTGGCATCGGCCCGGCGGCACATTTGCGCGAGCACGGGTTGGAGGTGGTCCTCGATGCGCCAGAGGTGGGCGAAAACCTGCAAGACCACCCCTTAACGGCGGTTCAGGTCTCCTGCACCCAGCCGGTCACGCTCTACAAGCACCTCAACGTGTTCTCTCAAGCAAAGGGCGTTCTCGACTGGCTCTTCACCCGGCGCGGCCTTCTGGCCAACAATCATTTCAATGCGGTGGCTTTCCTGCGCACCAAGGCGGGCATCCGGTTTCCCAATCTCCAGATTGCGCTCCTTGGCATTGCGGTCGCCGAAGGCAGCGCGGAGTTCCTGAAGCAGCATGCCTTCCAGCTGCAGATCTCCAACCAGCGGCCCTTGAGCAAGGGACATGTGAGGCTCACCTCGCCGGACCGTCATGCGCCGCCTGCGATCTCCACCAAGATGTTGGCTCATCCTGAGGACATGGAGGAACTTAAAACCGGCTTCCATCTCACCCGCGAGATCCTCCGCCAACCGGCACTGGCGGACTATCTGGGCAATGAACTCTTTCCCGGGGCGGAGGTTCAGACTGATGAGGCACTGGAGGCGTGGATTCGCGCCACCTGCTATTCCTCCTACCACCCCTGCGGCACCTGCCGCATGGGCTCCGATGATCGCGCCGTGGTAGACCCCAGCTGCCGGGTCCGGGGCATCGACCGCCTGCGCGTGGCCGACGGCTC
>JBCDIP010000112.1:0-8087 GCA_038748855.1 Pseudomonadota bacterium | reverse complement strand
AGCAGTTTGGTTTCGTGCCGGACCGGTTCGATGGCAATCCTAATTTGGTGCCAGAGACATCGACATCGTGGGACGTCGGCATTGAGCAAGCGCTCTTTGACGGCGCTCTGGTTGTGGATGTGACCTATTTCAACGCGAACCTTGAGAACGAGATATTCGGAACGTTTGATTTCGTCACATTCCGCTCCAGCGTCGCAAATGAGGATGATGAAAGCACCCGTGAGGGGATCGAGGTTTCAT
Organism: Pseudomonadota bacterium; assembly: GCA_038748855.1. Lineage (GTDB taxonomy): Bacteria > Pseudomonadota > Alphaproteobacteria > Rhizobiales > CAJQND01 > JAAEUE01. Next base: position 7,847 of record JBCDIP010000112.1, on the reverse strand, counting down.
TGACGGCAAAGCCAACACCGGACGTCACCATCAAAGGCAGCTACACCTATCTTAGGGCGCGAGAAGTCCGCAACAATGTTTCCGTTGTGGAGGTTCGCCGTCCGAAGCACTCCGCAAGTCTTGATGTGTTTGCAAAATTCTACGATGGCAGACTGCGCACCAATCTTGGGATTGTTTACAACGGCAAAATGGAAGACTTGGAGTTCGTCGCCGCGACCCCTCAAACACGCGTGACGCTCGGAGATTATGTTCTGGGCCGTCTGTCAGCAGAGTATGACATTACCGACGGCATAACCTGGTTTGGTCGCATGGAGAACCTTTTCAACAGTAACTACCAGGAAGTGCTGTTCTTTGAGACGCCGGGTTTTGCAGCTTACACAGGTTTCAGGATTGACCTGGGGCAACTCACTGGAGCTGTGAACGGAGGGTAGTCGTGTTTGTTGCCAACGCGATGAGGGTTTACGGCTGGTTGGCAGAATTGTTCTGCTACCAGAAGCGTCAGGGTAAACCAGGGTGCAGCCTAATGCAGATGACAAGGCTCGTGTTTGTAGCGGCGTTGTGGAGCTTGTATGTGAGCGCTCCAGCGTCGGCTTCACCAACGCGCGTTGTTTCAATGAATCTATGTACCGATCAATTGGCCATGATGCTTGCTGCTCCGGGTCAGCTGCACTCGGTCTCCTACCTCGCGAGCAAGGCCGATACTTCAGTGTTAGCAAAAGACGCGCAGAGCTATCCCAAGAACCATGGGCTGGCAGAAGAGGTGTTCTTGATGCAGCCGGACCTTATCATCGCCGGCACATTCACCTCCCGCGCAACCGTTGCGATCCTCAAGCGGCTTGGGTTTCCCGTTGAAGAGTTTAAGCCGGCCTATTCGTTTGCTGACATCCGCTCAAACATTAAACGCATGGGAGATGTGCTTGGACGGCAACAGGCAGCACGTGCGATGACAGAGGCATTTGATCGCGAGCTTGGCACACAGAGCGCAACAGAAGGTGGGCAACCGACCCGCAAGCCGGTCGCCGCCCTTTACTATGCCAACAGCTACACTTCGGGAGGCAACACGCTTGCTGCAGAGATTGTGGAGCGTTCGGGGCTGGACAACCTTGGCAGCAAACTCAAGCTCGTGGGCACGGTAAAACTGCCGCTTGAACTTCTGGTGACTGGTGCGCCAGACATCGTTGTCACTGGACGACGTTTCGGGCGCGAGGGGACGCAGGCAACACAGGTCTTGGAGCATCCAGCTTTGCTCGCCGTTTCGTCCCACGCTTCAAAGGCCACTGTGAGCGACAAGTACTGGATTTGTGGTCTTCCGTTCACGATCCAAGCGGTTAAGCGGCTGAAGGAGGCGGCACAAGCCGCGCGCACGGAGGCGAAACCGTGACGCGGCCCGGGACCATCGTCTTGATCTTTCTGGCTCTGCTCACGATAGCGGGCTTCACGATGTCCTTGGTTGTCGGGCCAGCGGCACTCACATGGGCCACATCGCTTGAGGCGTTGCTCGGCGGGGACAATGAAGCCGCACGTCTTGTCATGCAGGAGATTAGGCTGCCGCGCGCCATCCTTGGTGCGATGATTGGGGCAACGCTCGGGCTGTCAGGTGCCGCCTTGCAGGGGTTTCTGCGCAATCCGCTCGCCGATCCAGGTATTCTGGGCATCAGTGCCACCGCTGCACTGGGGGCGGTGTTGGCGATCTACACTGGCCTATCGACGCTCTTTCCCATCGCCCTGCCGCTGTGTGCTATGGCCGGTGCAGCTGTTGCTGCGATCGTGCTGCGCGCGCTTTCAGGACCCAATGCGGGCACTCTGACGTTCATCCTTGCCGGTGTTGCCATCAGCTCAGTCGCCGGCGCGGCCACAACGCTTGCGCTCAATCTATCTCCCAATCCGTTTGCAGCACTTGAGATCGTCTTTTGGATGCTCGGCTCGCTCACAGACAGATCAATGGTCCATGTGTGGCTGGCCGCCCCGTTCATGGCGATCGGGTGGGTGTTTCTGATGTCATCAGGCCGCGGCCTCGATGCGCTTACGCTCGGCTCGTCCGTTGCTGCGACGCTTGGTTCCAAGCCCTCCAGGACCCAGGCTCTGGTTGTCTTAGGTTCTGCAATCAGTGTTGGCGCCGCGACCGCGGTCGCTGGCGTGATCGGCTTTATCGGATTGGTTGTGCCGCATCTCCTGCGTCCTCTCGTGGGCGCACAGCCATCGCGGCTTCTGCCAGCAAGCGCGCTCGGCGGTGCTGCGCTTCTTCTTGCAGCAGATGTCTGTGTGCGTGTGATCGCTCCAGCGCGCGACATAAAGCTGGGCGTGCTGACGACACTGATCGGCGCTCCCTTCTTCCTGTGGCTCGTTTTGAAGGCACGGAGGGAAGCGCGATGACGGCACTCTCGGTTCAAAATCTCTCCGTGCGTCGAGGCAGCCGTGCTGTGCTTGAAGATGTAAGCTTCACGGTGGACCAGGGTGAATTGGTTGGGGTGCTCGGACCGAACGGTGTTGGCAAGTCGACACTGTTCGACGCCATACTCGGTCTCATCCCTGCCAGCGGTACGATCAAGGTAATGGGTCAGCCACTAGATGGCGCTGATCAGCAGTTTGGCCAGGCCGTGGCACTGATACCGCAGGAGCGTGACGTTGCCTGGCCAATGAGCGTTGAGTCCATCGTCGCCCTAGGCCGCCTTCCGCATCTGTCGAGGTTCGACCGTCTCAGCCCTACTGATCGCAAAGCCATTGATCACGCCATGAGCGCGGTCGATGTGGCCCATCTCAGTCATCGCCGCGTGACCGAGCTCTCCGGTGGAGAGCGGTCTCGCGCACTCATTGCCCGAGCCTTGGCACAAGAAACGCCTCTCCTTTTTGCAGACGAGCCTACCAACGGCCTTGATCCGGCTCACCAGATTTCGGTTCTCGATCTCTTTCGGCGCCAAACCGCAACCGGGCAAACCGTCATACTGACCATCCACGAACTGCACCTGGCCGCGCGTTGGTGTGATCGCATTATCTTACTTCATGAGAACCGCATCGCCGCCGATGGCCCGCCAGTCGACGTGCTGACCGAAGCACGTATCGAAGCCGTTTACGGATGCAACGCGCACATCTGGGAGGACGATGGCGAGCTCCTCGTCGTCCCGAAACGAACCAAACCGCATATAGGCGGCGTCCAAAACCAGGGGCTCGCCGCCCAACAGGGAGGAGAGTGATTTGATGAGTATGAAGATTGACGCTGTTCTGTCATCCGCACTTCAGGATCATGAGGCCGGTTGGAGCATGGGAAGCTTTGGTGCCCTCGCTGAGTTCCATCAAGACGATGGAGAAACCACGCTTGTTGACGCGCCTGACGCGCTCACCCGCGCGACCGCAAGGGGCGCGATCCGAATTGACAGAGAGGCTCTGAGCGAGTGCCATCCCGTTGCCTACGAGCAACTCTCAAAGAAACGCGAGCGTTGGGGGCAAGGATTGGCCCTTTGCCTGCCGGAAGATGATGCCTCAATGGCACAGCGCAGCGCTGTCACGTCCCTTGGCCCTGACAACGATGCCATTCGGGAGGAGGACCGTGGCGCTCAGCTCTTTGACATGGGGCTCGGCCTTAAGCAGTGCGACTTTCTGATCCGAACGCGCGATGAAGTATTGATCGACACGTTAAACGCCAACGCGGGTCGCTCTATCTTCGAGCACGGCAATCCGTCGATGGGTGCAATTCTGAAAACCCATCCGCACCGCATTGCGCTTACGCCGCTCGGGCGTGTGGAGGTCTTTCAGAAGATTGGAGGTCCTGACACGGGCGGCGTGTCACCTCCAGGTCCACACACGCACGTGCTTCCAAAGCTTATGGCGGCCGGCAAAACCCACGCGGCAAACATCACGGTTCCGCACGGCCTCATTCCCTGTGCCTATCTTCATCCTGGCAATCCTTTAACGGACGGGCTTGGACATTCCAGGCCCTACAACGCAGCTCTCGCGGACGGGTTTGCAGAACACTACAATGCCTATGCGCCAAATGAGCTGAGAGACATCAAAAAGTCTGTCGCTGAAGCAGTTGCTGCCGGCCAGGACGCGGCCGGTCTCGAAACGCCCGGCACACGACACGGCCGCATTACGGTTCGTGTTACGCTCCGTCAGCTCACGCAAAAGGCAGCTCTGCAAAATGATGAAGCTCTGTTGAGTTCCATTGAGCGCTGGCAACGAAAATTCGATTCCTCTGCTGCGCCTGTTGATGAAGAACCTGACGAACAGGCCGAGCACGGAAGACAGCACGCAATATCGCAAGAATGAAGTGCGTTCAGATAGTTCTGTCCATGTTCGAGGTTCTCAGGGACAGATTGCCAGATGTCTTGAATTGACGTGACGTGCGCTATCCATGTGCTCGTTCCAAGTTGCTCGGACGGCAGGTCAAGCTATCCAGCTGGTGGGGGATTTTTACACGGCAGTTAATGGCACTTTGCGGAAGTCCGGAGCTCTCTCGCAATTTCCGCTTCACCACCAAAACCAGACGTTCAACACCCCTCTCACACCTGGTCAAAATGTCCGCATAGCGGTCGTCGCACGGCAGAGTCCAGACGTCCGGAAAGGGCCATTCTCCGCCGTGCCCGGCCCTATGGCAGCAGTGTCGGTCACGGGTCGGTTGTGATTTAAGCCCGCAAGGACTTCGAGCATCGCAGTCAGGCGCGCCCTGGTGTGATCTGCCCGGTTGCCGTGGCTTCGGGTTCATGCCCCCACCTCCTAGTCTCCCGAGCGGCCTGCTTTCGCGCGATTGCGCGCGTAGCATGTCGTGTCGGGGAACTCTGGAAGCCAGTTCTCCCGGCGCACGGTCCAAAGCTCGTAGGTGGGTGTAAACCGGTCGGGCTCATCCAGGGCGCCCAGGTGCACTTCGATCTCATCGTCCGTGCGCGCGAAGACAGATGAGCCACAGCTCGGACAAAAGAAACGGCCCTGATAGTCTTTCACCTCACCCTCAATGCGCACCGCGTTCTCAGGGAAGACGGCGGCCGCATAAAACAGAGCCCCATGATGCTTGCGGCACTCCAGGCAGTGGCAAATGCCCACGCGGTATGGCGCGCCAACCGCTTCGATGCGGACCTTGCCGCATTGGCAGCCTCCGGTCACCATATCCACTCTCGCGTCTCCTTGTGCAGGATCGAAACATGCGCTCCCCAAAACGGCAGAGCTCTGGCATCATATCGGAACTTGCCAACCGGCAGGAGGGGTGATGATGACGTCCAATGCCACACTCTTAGGCGTTGCGGCCATGGTGGCGGCCACGGCCCTGATGCCCCTGTCGGATGCCCTGGCCAAATCGCTGGTGGCGGAGTACTCCGCCGAGCAGGTTTCTTTCGTGAGGAACGCCACACACGCAGCCCTTCTGGCGCCTGTGGTCCTGATCACCTCGGGCGGGCGGGCGGTCATGGCTCAGCTCACCTGGCTGCAATTGCTCCGGGCCCTGTGCTTCGTGCTCATGACCACCTGTTATGTGGCCGGGCTGCGAACCACGCCCCTAGCAGAAGCGATGGCGACCGTGTTTGTGTTCCCGTGCCTGGTTTTGGCTGCATCAGCACTGTTTCTGGGCGAGCGCGTGGGGCCGAGGCGTTGGGGCGCGGCACTGGCGGGCTTTGCCGGGGTGGCGATCGTGGCCAATGCCAGCTTTGCCGAAGCAGGCACCGGGCTCCTCTGGGTCATTGCCGCAGCCCTCTTCACAGCCGCCTACATGGTGCTCACCAAGGCGGCCACCTCAAAAGGGCCGATCCTGGTGATGGGACTGATGCCGGCGCTGATCGGGTCTGTGCTGCTGCTCGGACCGGGTCTCGCCGCCTGGACGCCGCCCAGCCTTGAGAGCGCGGGCCTTATGGTGATGGTGGGTTGCGTGGCGGCGAGCGCGCATCTGTTGATCGTTCTGGCCTATGCCAAAGCCGAGGCGAGCGTGATTGCGCCGCTGGCCTACTTGCAGATCGTATCAGCCACGTTTCTGGGCTTTATGCTGTTCGGCGATCTTCCGGCCCTGTCGGCCTGGGTGGGCATCGCCATCATCATCGCCAGCGGCGCGTTCATCGCCTTTCGCGAGCGCAGAGTGCCCACGGGCGCGGCCGGCCGGCGCTGAGCGGAAATCCGGCCCGCTTCTCTCAGCTCAACTGTTTGCGGAAGGCGTCCATTGTCCGCTGCCAAGCGAGTTTGGCGGCCTCTTCGTTGTACCTCGGCGTTGAGTTGTTGTGAAAGCCGTGGCGCGTGCCCGGGTATGTGTGCATCTCAAACCGGGTGCCGGCCGCTTTCAGGGCCGCCTCATAGTCGGCGCGCATGGCATTGATGCGCGGATCGTCCTCGGCATAATGCACCAGCACTGACGCTGTGATCTTGGCCACATCCTCGCTCTTTGGTGCAGCGCCGTAAAACGGCACGGCGGCCTGCAAATCATCTCCCATTTCCACAGCAAGGTAGTTAGAAACGCCGCCGCCGAAGCAGAAGCCGGTAACCCCTAACTTACCGGTCGATAGCTCATGGGCTTTCAGGAACCTTGCCCCATTGAGCATGTCCACGTGGATCTTCTGACGGTCGAGCTGGCGTTGCAGCACCTTGCCGTCATCATCATTTCCAGGATATCCGCCCAGCGGCGTCAGCGCATCGGGAGCCAGGGCCAAGAAGCCCTCCACGGCGGCGCGTCGCGCCACATCCTCGATATAGGGGTTTAGCCCGCGGTTTTCATGCACGATGAGCACCGTGGGAAACGGGCCCTCGCCTGCCGGCTGAACCATGTAGCCGCGCATGGTCTCCGCGTTGCCACCAGCCGAGGGATAGGTCACATAGCGCGCCTTAATGCGGGCATCGGTGAAGGAGATGGTCTGGGCGCGGGCGTAGTCCGGCAACAGCGCCTTGGCCATGGCCAGCCCCGACAGGCCGCCCGCAATGGTGATGGCGCCGGCCCGGGCCAGAAACTCCCGGCGCTCCATCTTGCCGTGGCAGTATTCGTCGTAAAGATCGTAGATCCTCGGATCAATCTGTTCGTGGGTCATCTGCGTATACCCTTTCGGACGTTCTTTCGGCCCCAAAGCCCCTGCCGGGGTGATTATCGCGATGAAACACGGCTCTGGCTATCACAAACAGTTGAGAGAGGGTGCTTTGCTGGCGTCATCTTTAGGTGGGACAGTAAGAATAGCTCCAGCACAATCGAACTCATATGGAGGGTTTACCCATGGTTTCCACGACACGGCGGACGGTCGTACTTTCTGCAGCCGCAACAGCAGCACTCGGGCTTTCCGGGCCTTTGGAATTTCTCCCCAAAGCCAACGCGATGGACATGCGCGAAAAGGGCTTCATCAAGTACAAGGTCGGCGATATTGAGTGCATCTCGCTCTATGACGGGATCTGGCAGAAGAAGCATGCGGACAACTTCATCCGCAACGCCTCGGTCGATGACACAAAGGCGGCCCTGAAAAAAGCCGGATTATCAGCCGACTTCGTGCCGATCGAGTTCACTCAGACCGTGGTGAAAAGCGGCGGCAAAACCATTCTTATTGATGCAGGCACCGGCGGCCAGCTGGCCCCCACAGCCGGCATGACCATGAAGCACATGGAAGCGGCCGGCATCGATGCGGGCAAGGTGGACACTGTGGTGATCTCCCACTTCCACCCCGATCATATTTTCGGTCTGATGGACAAAGACACAAATGCGCAGATCTTTCCGGATGCGGAGATTGTTGTTCCGGAGGCGGAGTATAAGTATTGGACCGACCCGGCTGTGATCTCCACCCTGTCTAAGCGCCGCCAGGGCCTGGCCAAGCGCATTCAGGCCACCTTCCCCACCTGGAAAAATGTGCGCCAATTCGGCGCGGATACAGAGCTGGCTCCGGGTCTCAGGAGCGTGGCAGCTT
>JBCDIP010000111.1:0-8112 GCA_038748855.1 Pseudomonadota bacterium | reverse complement strand
TCAGGAATAACAAAAACGCATAGCAGAACTTGAGATTCACCGACCTTCAAACGTTTGTCGACGTTGTCGAGCATGGCGGCATGACCCAGGCGGCCGCGATCAATGGCGTGTCTCAACCGGGGATCAGCAGGTCGATACGAGATCTTGAAACACGAATGCGGGCGACGCTTCTGCGTCGCACCGGGCGCGGCGTAGAGTTAACCCCTGCCGGGGTAGAATTTCTCGCCTTTGCAAAATCCAGCCTGAGTGCGTTCGAAGACGCCAAATCTCGGGTTCTTGATGCTTCCGGCAATATTCCAGAAAGACTGCACATTGCCATTCCAGACCGGCTTGGATCGGTGGTATATCCGGTCCTTTATCGCCAGTTCATGCTCCAGCTCCCCGAAGTTGCCGTCACTGCGGCAGAAGCCTTAACGGCAGACATGATCGATGGCATGAACGCCGGGCGCGTGGACTTGCTGATCTCCTATCTCCCCACAATTCCAGGATCCAGCGGGGGTGAACCCGCCTTTCGCGAAAGCCTTTACCTGGTGGAGAGAAAGACCAAACAAGAAAGCGGCGATGCCTGCGTCCCTTTGGCCGATATTGCCAAGCAGCCCTTTCTCCTGAACCACCAGGGCAGCGCCTATCATCGTCTCATCGAGGCGGCATTCTCTGCCGCTGGTCACAAGCTGATCGTTGCGAGGGAATTTGAAACAGCGGAAAGCTTGCTTGCGTTCGCTTGTGAAGGTGAAGGCGTGACGATCCTTCCCTTCAGCAATTTTCGCGCAGAGGCTCAGCGCGGCGACGTAGTTGGTCGGCTCATAACGGACCCGTGGATTGAGCGGAACATCTATGTTCATGCGGGTCGGCACTTGGACAACCGCACGGCCAGCCTTGCCCGCGCAATCATTCTGCAATGTCTGAAAGAGATCGCCGAGAGCGTCCGCTGGTCGCCACATTAAGCCGTGGCGCAAGTCTTGAATAGGCATTGCCGTCTTGACTTGGTCACCTCACTCCACCGACAAAGCTCGGCGATGATCTCTGCAGAAAGACGTGGACATGGCGCTCAACACACAGGTTGTACTTAGAAACAGACCGGGAAGCCGGCTCGCCGAAACGGACGTAGAGGTGGTTGAAACAGAGATACCTGAGCTAGCCGACAATGAGTTTCTCGTTGAGAGCAACTACGTATCCATCGACTTTGCCATGCGGGGCTGGATGGCTGCACGTCGGTCCTACATCCCCACCCTTGATCTCGGCGGGGTGCTGCGCGGATGCTCCGCAGGAACTGTCATCGCATCCCGCAGCAAAGACTTTCCCGAGGGCGCTCATGTTTGCGGCATGCTCGGCGTTCAAAGCCATGCCGTCAGCGACGGCACGGGCGTCTACAGAGTCAATCCCGAGCAAGCCTCCCTGAAACGCTGGGTCGGAGGTCTCGGGCCGACAACAGCCCTTACCGCCTATCTCGGGCTTCTTCACGCCGGCCGACCACAAGAGGGCGATACCGTCTTCGTGTCTGGCGCCACGGGAGCTGTTGGTTCACTTGTCGGACAAATGGCAAAGCTCAAGGCGTGCCGGGCTGTCGGCACGGCCGGCAATGCGGCCGGATGTGATTTTGTCGTGAGCGAGTACGGTTTCGATGCGTGCGTCAACTATAAGGCAGACAACCTTGCAGAGGAGATCGCACAAGCCTGCCCAGACAGGATTGATGTGCTCTTTGAGAACGTGGGCGGGGTTCTGCTCGATGCCAGCCTCTTGCACATGAACACATTCGGCCGGATTGTTTTGTGCGGCTTTACCTCAGACCGAACTGCGCCAGAACCCTATGGCGTGAAGAACCTCCGCGCAGTGCTGATGGAGCGGCTCACCATGCTTGGCTTCATCTTGTTCGAGTATGCGAACGGATATCAGACTGCAGCAGATGACATTGGAGCCTGGTTCGCCGATGGAAAACTGAAGCTCCAAGGCGAAGAAGAAGTGCATCCAGGAGGCTTGCCTGCTTTCGCTTCAGCGCTGAATCGTGTGCTTGATGGGCAAAACACCGGGAAAGTCATCTTGGAGCTTTAAGACGCACGAAGCCATTTGGCCCGATCGCTGTTTTCAACAAAGGCCTGTTTGATCAGGACAATGGTGTGACGCACCAGTGGGTTCGCCGAACTTGAGCAGGCGGCCACCGATATGCCACGCGTTATGGTAGGCTCAATGATCTTGCGGGCCACGAGCTCACCGTTCGCAACCTCCTCCCAAAGATTGCTGTAGGGCAAAATAGTGAGACCCTCCCCCTGCGCGGCAAAAGACACATGGGCATGGATGGTTTCCAATTCGCGCCCCACATTCGGTACATGGCCAGCCTTGCGCATACTGTCCTCAATGAGCCCTCGATAATGGGCCGGTCTGGACTGCAGCAGAAGCGGGTGTGAGGCAACCTCAGCCATGGTTATGGGAGCGCCATCATCTCCCAGCAGGGCACTTGAGCCAAAAGCATAGAGCTCTTCATACCCCAGCTCCTCTGAGGTCAGATTGGGCGGCTCTGGTGGGGTGTAGAACACGCCCACATCCATCTCCCGAGCTGCTAGCAGGTCATGAGTTTGAATATTCAGGTTTTCGAACACATGGATTGACGCATTTGGGAACGTATTGGAGAAGCTCGTTACCAGCGGCGCCATGATCAGGCGACCAACCCGCATCGGAATGGAAACGTTCAAGGCACCGACTTCGGTACCTCGCAGCCGTTCTGCGCACTCCAAAAGTTGTTCATATTCAAAGACCACGGAAGATGCCTGCCGCAGAAAGGCCTCTCCCGCTTTGGACGGCCTTACACCCCGACCCGTGCGCTCAAACAGTTTGACGCCGTGGGTTTCCTCCAGGTCCCGTACGATCCGGCTAAGAGATGTTTGGGCCACCCCGAGGCGCGACGCAGCCCGCGATATGGACCCCGCCTGTTCAACTGCCAACAGCATTTGCAGGTGCCTGATCTTCACGCGGCCTCCAATCTCCTCCTGGCAAGATATTACATTAATGTTATAGCTGATGCTCTCCTTTTGTGGGTTGCTCAAACCACGGTGTCGCTATTCGATTGGTCTGACTAACTTCGGCCAGCCGGACCTTATGAGACCTGTGGAATGGGAACTGCAATCCGACCGAAAAGAAGCCGTCGCCGGCGCGGTGACCCGCGAGCATGCGCGCCTGTCACTCCAACGCAGATGCCGTCCAGGCACGGTCTTCCTCCCGCCGAAGTCCTGACCCCAGAACAGATCCAAGATGTGCATGCCTACTCCGCACGCCTGCTTGAGGAGGTGGGCATTGAATTCATGCTGCCGGCTGCCTGGGATGTTCTTGAAGAAAACGGGGCGCAGGTCGATCGCGAAACCGGTATGGTCAAAATGGACCGCGCGCTGGTTGAGCATTGGGTGTCGAAAGCTCCTGGTACGTTTCCGCTGAAGGCACGTGAGAGCAGCCGTGACATTTCCTTTGGCGGCAATGAGATTGCTTACGGCTCTGTTGCGAGTGCGCCGAACGCGCTGGATGCGAAGCGCAAACGCACTGTCGGCAATCAGGCTAGCTTTCGTGACTTACTCAAACTGAGCCATATGCTCAGCACCTGCTCCTTCTTCTCAGGCTATCCCGTCGAACCCATAGATCTTCCGGTCAATACACGCCATTTGGATTGTTACGCCGATCTCCTCACCTTGTCTGACAAGCCGTTCAGGATTTATGCGATTGGCGAGACACGCGTCAAAGACGCTCTGGACATGGTTTGCCTCGGTCATGGGATCAGCCGTGATGAGATCAAAGAGGCGCCGCGCTTGATCACTAATCTCAACGTCAACTCTCCACGTCGCGTTGATGCCCCTTTGCTGGAAGGCGCCATGGAGATGGCAAGGAACGGTCAAATCGTCGTCGTCACTCCGGTGGCCTTTTCCGGCGCAATGACCCCGATCACCTTGTCGGGCACTTTGATCCAGTTCAACGCAGAGTGTCTTGCGACGATCGCATTCCTCCAGATGGTCCGACCCGGCGCACCTGTTATGTACGGTACGGTGTTCGCCAATGTGGACATGAAGTCAGGCGCCCCGATTCTTGGGTCCGCTGAGATGAGCACAGGCATGATCGCCACCGGTCAGCTTGCACGACACTATGGCATCCCCATGCGAGGCTTTCTGGGATCATCGTCCAAAGCACCTGACGCGCAGGCTGCCTACGAGACGATGATCTGTTTGTGGGCCAACGTTCTGGCGGGTGTCCACTGTGTGTTTCATGCCCACGGCCTTCTCGACACCGGATTGATCGCCTCATACGAAAAGGCGGTCTTGGATTCCGATCTGATCGGAATGATGCAGGTCGTGTCTCCCACCGTAGATTTCTCAGATATAGACGAGGCGTTTGATGCCATCAAAACCGTGGGACCTGGCGGACACTTCCTCGGAGCAGATCACACCATGGCGCGGTACAAATCCGCGTTCCACACTCCATTGCTGTCCGACTGGCGTGCGTATGAGTTTTGGGAAAGCGATGGCGCCAAAGATACCGCCGTCCGGGCAACCGAGAAATGGAAAGAGCTGTTAGAGAGCTTCACGCCTCCAGAGCTTCCAGCCGGACGCGCAGAGGCACTGGAGGAGTTCGTTTTACGCCGGAAGCAGGAAATCGGAGACAAGGACATTTAAAATGGCAATGGCCATGGAAGCCGACCCGATCCAGCAGGCGGCAATTCGCACTTTGGCGGCATTTATCGCGAACGCACCGTGCAGCTATGGGGCGGTGGCGCTGGAAAGGTCGCGCCTTGCCATCCTCGATACAGTCGGATGCATGATCTTTGGGCAGTCGAGCCCTGAGGCTCGCGCGGCACGCTCTGCGGTCTCCGCGTGGGGCACAGGACCCGCGATGGTTGTTGGAAGCGATGTGGGTTTGCCACCCCCTTGGGCCGCGTTCGTCAACGCCACAGCGGCGCATGCGCTGGATTATGACGATTGGGACGATCCGTCCCTGGTCCATACCAGCGCGGTCTTGCTCCCCGCAATCCTCGCAGCCACCACTGGAAGCGAAACCAACGGCGCAGACATCATCGATGCACACATCATGGGCGTGGAAGCTTTGCTGCGCATCGGCGAAGCCGTAAACCCCAGCCATTACTGGACCGGCTGGCACTCAACGGCAACGATTGGCGCCATTGGAGCAGCTGCCGCAGTCTCACGGGTTCAGGCACTTGGTGATGACGAGACCGCAAATGCTTTGTCCATCGCAACAAGCATGGCCGGCGGATACGTGAGCCAGTTCGGCACCATGACGAAACCAATGCATGCGGGCTTTGCCGCCAAGGCAGGTGTGTTTGCTGCTGCATTAGCCAAGGCAGGCACCAGTGCACAAGAGGCCGCTCTTGACGGTCCGGTAAGTTTTAGAAGCACCACTTCTAACGTGGATCAAGAGGCCTTCCTGAGAGCATTTGGCAAGCTGGGCGCGCCGTGGGCAATCGAAGAATATGGGATGCACATCAAACTCTACCCCTCGTGCGGCGGCACACACCGGGTCATTGAGGCCGCACTCGCCCTGAAGAAAGACACCAGGATTGTCGCCGGCGAAATTCAAGACATCGAAGTGAATGTTCCAGAATTTCTCATTGAACTCCTCCCTTACAGAGTGCCGAACACGCGGCCCGAAGCGTTGTTTAGCTTACCATACTGTGTGGCGGCAGCGCTGCGCTGGGGAAAGGTCGGAATTGACGAGTTCAGCGATGAGGCCATCAGTGATGAGGTTGCCCGCGACCTCTCCGATCGCGTCCGGCTAACGACACGCGCTTTCGACTATCAGACCCATCTCTTCGTGAAGGGCAACTTCGACATTGTCACCTTGACAACCAAAGACGGCAGAACGCTCAGCGCATCAATCGACATTCCTTACGGCGCCCCTCCAAGATTTGCAGACCAAGAAACAGTCGAACAGAAGTTCATGGACTGCGCGCGCCGTGGAGTAACGGAAAGCCAAGGCACCAAAATCATGGAGCTGCTGCGCTCACCCGCAGCTGACTGGTCTCCCGTAGCGCTATGCAATCTTCTTTCGCCTCTCAAAACCTAAACCAATGCTCCAAAGTGAACGAAAGGGAGAACTTATGACCAAGAAAACCGAAAGCACCGGACAAGTGGGCGATAGGATCGTCTTCGGGTCCATGCCGGATGCCGACAAGGAGTTCGTCGTCGACGCCCTGAAGAAGGGAGCTTCCCGCCGCCAGGTGATGGGTTGGCTGATGGCCATGGGCGCAACGATCGGGGCGGCTGGCTCGATTGTTACGAGCGCAACCGAAGCCATTGCCGCTACGCCCAAGAAGGGTGGCAAGATCCGCATGGCTTGGGACCAGCACGGTCCGGGCGACACGCTGGATCCAGCCGGATACCTGAACACCCTGGACTATTGCCGCGGGCGCATGATGTACAACAGTCTTGTACGCTTCAACGAGGACCTGACGGTGCGCGGCGAAGTGGCCACCTCATTTGAAGCAAGTCCGGATGCCAAGACCTGGACGTTCAAGATCCGCAAAGATATTCAGTGGCACGATGGCAGCAAACTCACCGCAGACGATGTGGTGTATTCCATGATGCGCCACGTTGGCGAAGACTCAAAATCGGCGGTTAAGGTTCTCTCTTCCCCGGTGAAAGAGTGGAAGAAAGTCGACGAAGAAACGGTCCAAGCCACCTGTCATCAGGGTTTTGCCGAGTTGCCGGTGGTGCTGGCCACATTCCACTTCAAAATCATCAAGAACGGTACGACCGACTTCACTAATCCGACCGGCACCGGCCCGTTCAAGCTCAAGGAGTTCAAGCCAGGCATTCGCGCAGTACACGTGCGCAATGACAACTATTGGAACGATGAGGCTGGGCCGTATGTGGATGAGATCGAGTCATTTGGTGTCACCGACTCAGTGGCACGTGTGAACGCGCTCCTGTCGGGTGATCTGAACATGATGGGCAACCTTGATCCAAAGGCCATTGCGCAGGTTGAGCAGACCGACGGTGTCGAAGTCTTCGAAGTGCCTTCGGGCCGGTATCCCTCGATCACTTGCATGGTGGATCGTGAACCCGGCAACAACAAGGATTTCGTGCTTGGCCTTAAACACCTGCAGCGGCGTGACCGTGTTCTGAAAGTTGTCCAAAAAGGCAAAGGCAGCATAGGCAACGACCAGCCCATCTGTGCACCTTATGGTGCGGGCTATTGCAAAGAGCAGGTGATCCGGCCTTACGACCCTGAAAAGGCGAAGTTCCATCTTCAGAAATCCGGCATTACGAGCGCCGAAGTGAATGTGGCTGAGATCTACCCGGGCATGACGGATATCTGCCTTATGCTGCAACGCGAGTGCGCCAAGGTCGGCTTTGAGCTCAAGATCAAGAAAGTCCCGAACGACGGTTATTGGGGCGCGGTCTGGATGAAGACTCCCATGAATGTCGTTGCATGGAACATGCGCCCGAGTGCCACCATCATGATGGGCCTGGCCTACAAATCAGACGCCAAATGGAACGAAACCGGTTGGAAGAACGAGCGGTTCGATCAACTCCACACTATGGCCGTTGGCGAACTCGACGCGGGCAAAAAGTACGAGATGCTCTGCGAGATGCAGAAGCTGATCTCCGACCACTCAGGCTCTCTCGTGCCCACAACTGCCAGCTACGTGGACGGAATCTCCTCCAAGGTTAAGGGCATGCCACGTGTGTCTCTTGCCGCTTTGGGCGGCATGGAGTGGCCGGAGTTTGTCTGGCTTGACTCCTAAGTCAACCAATGCCGCCACACGGCTCAAAGACACCCTTTTGTCGTGTGGCGGCCCCAAACACTCATAAGGCGCCTTGTTGGCGCAGCTCCGCAATTTCGGCGGACGAGTAGCCCAAATCTGCCAGCACTTCTTCTGTATGCTCACCGAGTTCAGGAGGGGCGGTATGAATTGCCGGTCCGTCCTCATTAGACATGAACGCCGCAACCGCGGGCTTATACACCCCCTCCTTCGAATGGACGCTTGGAAACTGGCCGATAGCCGACCGGCTAGCGATCTGAGCGCTTTCCAAAGCCTCGTTCAAGGTGCGGACACGTGCCGCAGGAAGACCAGCCTCAATCAAGAGGACTTCCCACTCATCCGCCGTCTTGGTCTTTAGG
>JBCDIP010000110.1:0-8162 GCA_038748855.1 Pseudomonadota bacterium | reverse complement strand
CTCAGTGTGAGATCTATTGCTCGCCGCCACCAGAAGAGGTGCTGCCGCTCTTTTTGGCTGCGGAGATTTTGCCCTGGTTCTGCGTGGTGATGCCTGTGAAAAACTCAGCATTGTCACCAGTGTTCAGCTCGCCTTCGCAGAAGGGGCTGCAGCGGAAGGACTTGCGGCCCTGGCTGGAGTAGATCCACAGGGCGTTCTTGTTTCTGGCCTGAACCACCACGTCCATGTTGGCGATCTGCTCGCCATCGGTGGTCAGAACGATGATGTTGGTCTCGCCATAGGCCTTGCCTTGAATGATCATGAGATTGCCGTTGCGCAGCGTGACATCGGCGATCGTGGGGTTACCGACGATCACTGTGCCGGGCTCAGCGGCAAGCTCAACGATCCGGGCCTGGTCGACCGGAATTTTTACGTCCGCGCCTGCATTGGCAGAGGTGGCCGTGGCCAAGCTGGCCAGTGCAAGGCAGCCGAGAAGCCCCAACCCTGCCAGTGTGCTGCGTGCGAAATTGGCGTCCTGTTTCATCTATCATCCCTCAGAGTGGTCGCGCGAAAACGGGGCGCGATCAATCATCAACGCATTGCTCAGGCATAATTAAAAACAGGTAAAGGTGAAGGAAGGCTTACGCCGCCGTCTCCAGATTTAACAATCTTGAGCGCCGCCAAACCTCAACCTTGGCTGCTCTCGGCAACCCAGTTGGCGATTCTGGGCCTGTATTCAGCCAATTCCGACCGCACGGCCTCATGCCGTTGTTCCAAGGCGGCGAAATAGTCTTCAAACGCATCTGGCCACTCGATGCTCAAAGCCAGCGGCTCTGAAAGTGCATTGATCCAGACCCGAGTGATGGGAAACCCACAGTCGGCCAGGGTCAACTGATCCCCGAAAGCGTCAAGACGCTCCGGCAACACCCGCGCAATCTGGGCCAGCCGCGCGTTGATCTCCGCTTCCTGGGCGGCATTCAGGGCGCGGTCGCGGCTCCCCGGGCTCACATGCCAGAACAGCTTTCGCACCTCCGGCTCCAGCCGGGTGTCGTGAAACCGCGACAGCTGGCGCGCCAAGGCGCGGTGCACCAGATCTTGCGGCAACATGGGCGGCTCAGGATGTTTCTCGTTGAGATATTCCGCAATGGCCTCCGTGTCAGCCAACAAGAGATCGCCCTCCACAAGGGCGGGGATATTCCCCGTGGGCACGATCTGCTTGTACTCATCGGAACCATACCCGCCAGGGGGCAGAACCTCTTCCCACTCCAGCCCTTTGTGGCGCAGCACAATGCGCAGCTTTGCGCCATAAAGGCTGGGCGGGATGGTGTAGATTTTCACCGGCAGCCGGCCTCAGTTGAAGAGCTGCCACTTCTGACCGAGCGCATCGAAGAACCCATTTTCGCGCTTCAACGCAATCCAGGTGTTGACATAGTTGATACACACCTGATCGGCCTGGGGCAGCAGCATGGCGATCGGGGTCGGCGCTTTGGGAGCCGATACCGGCACGATCATCATCTGCGGGTATTTCGCCACCAGCTTCAGGGCTTCCACGTTGGAGGTGATGTGGGCATCTGCGCGGCCCGCCAACACTTCCTGGAAATCGCGGGCAGGGGCCTCAACGATCTTGTGGCTGGCGTTGGGGAAGAACTGCTTCACCTGCTTTTCCTGGGTGGTGCCCAATGTGGCCGCAACGGTGACGTCCGGCTTGTCCATATCGGCCCAGTCTTTGAACTTGTCCTTGTTCTCAGACAGGATCAGGGGAACCGTGGCCAACGAGAAGTAGCTGGTGGAGTAGCCAGCCGCCTTTGCCCTGGCGGGAGAGACGGAGGCCGAACCCGTCATGTGATACTTGCCGGAGGTTACACCGCTCACCAGGGTCTTCCAGTCGGTGGGCACGAATTCCACCTTCACGCCCAGATCCTTGGCGAGCTCGGTCATCACATCGATGTCGTAACCCTTATAGGTGTTGGTGGCGGTGTCCTTCATGGTCATGGGGTTCCAGTCCCCGGTGGTGCCCACCTTCAGAACGCCGCCGTTCAGGATGTCGTTCAGGGCAGATTGGGCCTGCGCGGCGCTGAGCGATGCCAACAGAATGAGCGCGGCGCTGAGGATTTTGATGAGCTTCATAACGGGTCTCCCTTAGATCTCTTAGCCGTCATCTTCGCGGGTTCGCTGAACACATGCAAGCAAAGAGATCTGTTGCAATCGCCACCTGAGGCATGGTGAGGTGCAGCGCGAGTGAAGGGGAGGGCAGATGGCGTCCAACAGCGCAGAGCCGGTGATCCGCATGGAGGGCGTGTCCAAGTTTTTTGGCACCTTTCAGGCGCTCACGGACGTTTCGCTGAGCGTGAAGAGCGGCGAAAGAGTGGTGGTCTGCGGGCCCTCAGGCTCCGGCAAATCCACGCTGATCCGCTGCATCAACCGCCTGGAGAAGCACGAGGAAGGGGCCATCATCGTTGACGGGGTGACCCTGAACGACAGCCGGGGCAGCCTTAATGCCATCCGCGCCAAAGTGGGCATGGTGTTTCAGCAGTTCAATCTGTTTCCCCATCTCACCGTCTTGGAGAACCTCACCTTGGGCCCGGTGCGCGCCCGCAACATGGCCCGGGCCGAGGCCAACGATCTTGCCATGTCTTATCTGGAGCGCGTCCGCATCCCCGAACAGGCCGAAAAGTATCCCCGCCAGCTCTCCGGAGGCCAGCAGCAGCGCGTGGCGATCGCCCGCTCTTTGTGCATGGAGCCTGAGATCATGTTGTTCGATGAACCCACATCGGCGCTCGATCCGGAAATGATCAACGAGGTCTTGGAGGTGATGACCGAGCTAGCCTCCAGCGGAATGACCATGGTGTGCGTCACCCACGAGATGGGCTTTGCCCGCAGGGTGGCCGACACCATGGTGTTTATGGATCACGGAGAGCTCGTGGAACTGGCCCCGCCGGAAACCTTCTTCAGCGCGCCGGAAAGCCAGCGCTGCCAGGAGTTTCTGCAGAAGATCCTGCACCATTGAGGCCCGCCATGATGAGAGCATTCCTTCTGGTTTCCATGGCGGCGCTGTTGTCGGGCTGTTCGGCCCAATGGGGCTGGTATGTGGTCAATCCTGCGACTGAGTCGGGCCTTGCCAACCTGAAGTTCCTCTTGAGCGGGCTCTACTACACCGTGCTTTTGTCGCTCACCGCGATCCTGATTTCCATGGTCACCGGTCTTCTCGTTGCCTTGCCGGGATTGTCTGAGAACCGCAAGCTCAGGGCCTTTAACCGATTCTATGTGGAACTGGTGCGTGCCGTTCCCATTCTGGTGCTGATCTTGTGGGTCTATTACGGCCTGCCCCAGCTGTCGGGCCTTGCCATCAGCGTCTTCTGGGCCGGCGTCATCGCGCTCGCCCTGTCTGACAGCGCCTTTCAGGCAGAGATCTTTCGGGCCGGCATTCAGTCCATCAACCGTGGCCAATATGAAGCGGCCCACTCCATCTCGCTCAGCTATGCCGACACCATGCGCTTTGTCATTCTGCCCCAGGCCATCCGGCGCATCCTGCCGGCCTTGGGCAATCAGCTCGTCTATATGCTGAAAATGTCCTCGCTGGTTTCCGTCATCGGCATGCAGGAGCTGACCCGCAAGGCCAATGAGCTGGTGGTCACCGAGTATCGGCCGTTGGAGATCTACACAATTCTGGTGCTGGAATATCTGGTGCTCATCCTCATCGTCTCGGCCGGCGTGCGCTGGCTGGAGCGCAAGATGCAGGCCGATGAGCGCGGCTGAATAGGGAGCTTTCAACCATGTCCGCCTGGATCAAAATGATCTCCGATGAGGAGGCCGATGACGCTTTGCTGGAGGCCCTGAAGCTGGCCAGAACGCCCCACGGCACGGTGGACAATGTAATGCGGGTCCATTCCCTGCGCCCAAACACCATGCGTGGTCATGTGGTGCTCTACCGGGCCGCGCTGCATGATGAGGCCAACACGATCCCCATGTGGTTGCAGGAGACCATCAGCTCCTATGTGTCGATCCTGAACGATTGCCCTTATTCGCTGGCCAACCACTGGGCCAATGCCCGCCATCTCATGGGTGATGATGAGAAGGCCGATAAGATCGAAGCTGCCCTCCATGCCCGGCGCCCTCAGGATGCGCTGGAGGGGGCTGAGCTGGCTTTCATGGTCTATGCGGAAAAGCTCACTTTGAAGCCTGGGCAGATGGAAGAGGCGGACGTGGCGGCGCTGCGCACAGAAGGCATTGATGACGGCCAAATCCTGGAGGCCAACCAGATCATCGGCTACTTCAACTACGTAAACCGCTGCCTCAATGGCCTTGGGGTCACCACCGATGGGGATGTGGTGGGGTATTACGCAAATTCGTAGTTACGATAAACATTGCCCTATCTTCAAACTATAAACATTCGAATACGATAGAATCTTTGCGCGTGATTGTCGGCTATGCCACACTATGTTTGGCGCGTGATGAAAAGTGCAATGTTCAGCCGATCGCATGCGCCCCAGAATGAGGAAGTTGCCAAGCTGCGGACCGAAGACCCCGCGCGTTAAGGCCTGGCAGCGGAGGCCAAAAAAATGAAAATGTCTTGAGGGAGGAATTCAATGACAGTTCGACCAGATCCCACCTTTCACGCAACAGCACAGCTGGCGATGGAAGCCCCGCCGGAAGATTACGCCTACACCTTGATGCTCAGCCCGGATTTCTCCGAGCCGGACGGTTTGGCGGTTGTGGACGTGAAGCCGGGGTCAGCCACGTATGGGCAGATCGTGCACACGGTGATGATGCCCAACAAGGGCGACGAGTTCCACCATTTCGGCTGGAACGCCTGCTCGTCCTCCCTATCTCCGCTCACAGGCCATGCCTTTCTGCAGCGCCGTTACCTGATTATCCCGGGCCTGCGCTCGTCGCGGATCTACATCATCGACACCCATCCCTCGCCCACAGAGGCCAAGATCCACAAGATCATCGAGCCCGAAGAGGTGTTCCGGAAGACCGGTTACTCGCGCCCCCATACGATCCACTGTGGCCCGGAAGGCATTTATGTCTCCACCCTTGGCGGCGGTGGCGGAGATGGCACCGACGGGCCTCCCGGCATCTTCATCCTGGATTGCGAGACCTTCGACATTATCGGCCGCTGGGAAATCGACCGGGGGATCCAGGCCAAACATTATGACTTCTGGTGGAACCTGCCGCGCGACTACATGGTCTCCAGCGAATGGGGGCTGCCGCCGCATTTCGAAAACGGCATCGTGCCTGAAGATCTGCTCTCCAACAAATACGGCCATGTGGTTCATTTCTGGGACTTAAGGGGCCGCACGAACGTGCAGACCATCGATCTTGGCGAGAACCACCAAATGGCTCTCGAGGTGCGCCCGGCCCATGATCCGGTTAAAGAGTACGGCTTTATCGGCGTGGTTGTGGACACCACAAACCTTGAAGGCTCCATCTGGACCTGGTGGCGTGACGGCGACAGCTTCAAGATCGAAAAGACCGCCACCATCCCGCCGGAACCAGCGGCCAAGGAAGATCTGCCGGCTCTGCTGCAGGGCTTTGAAGCCGTGCCGCCTCTGGTCACGGACATCGATTTGTCCATGGATGACAAGCACCTGTATGTCTCCTGCTGGGGCACGGGCGAAATGCGTCAGTACGATGTGTCGGACCCGCATAATCCGAAGCTTGCTGGCTCTGTCCATACCGGCGGCATCGTACGCAAGGAGGCTCACCCCAGCGGCGGCGCCTATCTTGGCGGCCCGCAGATGGTGGAAATCAGCCGAGATTGCAAGCGCGTCTACTGGACCAACTCGCTCTACTCCACCTGGGATGACCAATTCTATCCGGACGGCGTTCCGGCTGCCATGGTCAAGGCGGATGTGGGCGAAGATGGCGGGCTCACGCTCGATAAGGACTTCTGGGTGGAGTTCCCCGAAGGCTATCGCTCGCACCAGATCAGACTTGAAGGCGGAGACTGTTCCACAGACAGCTTCTGCTATCCGAACGTCTGACGTTGCTGGTTGAAACCTGGAGCACGGCCGGCCTGTGGCTGGCCGTCGTCGGCATCGGTATCTTCCATGGGGTCAACCCCGGCATGGGGTGGCCCCTTGCGGTCTCTGCCGCGCTTATGGGGAAGGGCGAGCGCGACCTGTTTGCCGCGCTTGTCCCTCTTGCCGGCGGCCATTTCCTGGCCATGGCCGTGATCCTTCTACCCTTCGGGGCGATGACCTTCCTTTTGGATTGGCAACGCGAGATCCAGGTCAGCGCGGCTGTGCTGGTGATCTGCTTTGCGCTTGGCCTTCTGATCTACCGGCGCCACCCGCGGTTCCTCGCCCGCATCCGGCCCACGCAACTGGCCTTGTGGTCCTTTGCCATGGCCACGGCCCATGGGGCAGGACTGATGCTGCTGCCCATCTATTTGGGCATCTGCAAGGTGTCGGAACTGGACGCAGGCCATCAGGCGGCTGCCTCTTTGATGACCGGCAATCTGGTCAACGCGGTCGCGGTGGCTTTCGTGCATTCAGCGGGGATGATCGTCACCGGCGGAATCATGGCCTTTGCCGTGCACCGCTGGCTGGGCATGAAATTTGTCTCTAAGAGCTGGTTCAATCTGGATTTGGTTTGGGCCTTGAGCCTTCTTTTGGTGGGCATGCTGGGCCTCTATGCGGCACTGACGCCTCACGCTTGAGAGTTTACCGGGAGCGAAAATGAATTACCTGAAAGTCTGCATGTGTGCGCTGTTTGCGCTTGGAATGGGGATGGCCTTGTCCTCTCCTGCTCTCAGCCAGGGCCAAGTGTTCGGCGTCCAACCGGGCGAAGCCCACACCCAGCCCAATGCGGGTGGGGAGCTCTGGTTCACAAGTGGTTTCGCATCCCAATCGGGCGCGGGACGTCGGCTCACCTACGGCATCCCGGAGACGGATGCCGTTGCCATCATCGCCTCATGTGGAGGCGCAAGTGCGTACACTCTTGAGGTGTTCATCGGCGCGGGCACCCGCCAGGCCGGTCAGCAGGTTTGGGTGGATTTCTTCTTCGATGGCCAGCCCCCGCAGTCCATCCGAGCCACCACGTTCAGCGAGAACTCAGAGTATGCCGGTGTCCGCATGCAAGTGGAGGCATCGAATGCGTTCTGGAAATGGTTCTCAACCACCGAGCTCCTCACCGTTGGCGTCAAGGGTCAGCCAAAGAAGACCATTAAAGGCCCAACCGTGGCCGCCCAGTTCTTTCTGGCCAGGTGCGATATGGCAGGCGCGCAAGCGGGCCAGCCCGCTCAAGACCAGATGGAGCGGAGCAAGGTGTTCAAAGTCAGCTGCCCAAACGGAGGCACGTTCGACATTCAATTTGAGAACAGCGCAACCCAATCACGCGCGATTTTGTACCCAGGTCTGCCGCAACAGCTTATTCTGGACTCGATTGTGTCCGGCTCGGGCTCTGCATACCGCAACGGACCGCTCACCATCCGCACGAAGGGCGATCTGGCCATCGTGGAAACCGCTTCAGGCACGTCGAACTGCACGATACGTTAGGCCCGAGGCTTATTGGCCCGCGGACTTGAGCAGCGAGAAAGCCGGCTGATCGTTGGTGTGGCAGTGCACGCCGCCGCCTGATGCCCAGGATTCCAGCATCTCCACCACATAAACGTCACGGCCCGGGAAATAGCCCTCCAACCGCTTCTGCGCAGCCGCGTCCGTCTCCTCATTGCCGAACCCGACCGTGATGACAAAGCCGTTGCCCACCAGCCAATTCATATAGTTGGTGTCGAACGCATCGGATCCATACTTCGCCGTTCCCAAGATCGGGTCGCGGATCACCTTAAACCCAGCCCCTTCAATGGTCTGCGCGGCTGCGTCAAAGATGGAGCCGGTCTTCCCGTCTCCGGACTTGCAGAAGGACTTCTCCGTGCAAACCGGCACCACGACTGTGGTCTCGTTGATGAAGCGGGCAATCCCATCCACATGGCCGTTGGTGCGATCACCCTCCGGCACCCCCTCAATGAAAACCACCCTGGACACCCCAAAGTGCTCCTTGAGGTCGGCCTCCGCTTTCTCCTTGGTGTAGTTGGCGTTCCGCCGTGGATCACCAATAGTGCTCCAGTTGAGGATCACCGCGTCCACGCCGTTAAACTCCAGATTCCCGCGTTCATGCACGATATTGACCGGGTCAACCGGCAGGTTCAGATATGCCCCCACCGCATCCGGCACTTTGTT
>JBCDIP010000109.1:0-8190 GCA_038748855.1 Pseudomonadota bacterium | reverse complement strand
CCCTGCCCCGTTGACAAGCAGGTTGGGGAAGCGTGCAGGAAGGACAGACGGCTCTGTTTCCGTGTCGTCATAGTTGGCCTGGAAATCGACGGTGTTCTTGTCAATATCCTCAAGCAGCGCGGCCGCGGGCTTGCCCATGCGCACTTCGGTATACCGCATGGCGGCCGGAGGATCCCCGTCGACGGAGCCAAAGTTGCCCTGCCCGTCCAGAAGCGGCAAACGCATGGAGAAATCTTGGGCCATGCGCACCAGAGCATCATAGATCGATTGGTCACCATGGGGGTGATACTTACCGATCACGTCGCCAACCACACGGGCTGACTTGCGGTAGGGCTTATCGTGCGTGTAGCCGTTCTCATGCATCGAATAGAGAATGCGCCGGTGCACGGGTTTTAGGCCGTCACGCACATCAGGAAGAGCCCGCGAGACGATCACGCTCATAGCGTAATCGAGGTAGGAGCGGCTCATCTCCTCTTCGATGGTTACGGGCGAAATATCCGACGGCTCAGTCGGTTCAGCACCGTCAGTGGGATCTTCAGTATCAGACAAAATGTAGCCCTTCCGGCCCCCTCGAATCGTTAGAACAATACTAGTACGTTAGAGCTCAAACTGCAAATTTGCCGCCGCCGATTTTGGCGCCAATTCTGCAAATAAATACAATGAGTTACGCTCTGATTAGCGGCCTTTCAGGCCACAGAGGGGATGAGGTGGGGAAAACGTGAAATCAGGCCGTTATTCGAGCTCGACAGTCACTTCGGCTCCGCCAAGTTTGTGCACGCTGTCATGGGCCCTGATGATGACTGATTTCAGGCCTTCGGGCACCTCTACACCGCGCAGCGAACGCGTGAACGGCTGCTCATCCACGTGGGGGTGCAGAAGCACCCTGGTTCCCAAAACAGTGCCGTCAGGCGCCACCACGTCCCAGCGATTGGCATAATGCTCCCAGCCTTCGTCGGCATGGCGCACGGTTACATTGAACGTGTAGAGGCCATCACCGCCCTTTTGTGCGGTTACCTTCTGCACATCAGCCTCTCCGGCGGCCGCTGGAACAGTCAGCAGGGCCAACATGATACTGGCGATAGATAGGTGTTTGAGCGTCATCACGATCTCCTATGCGGGCATGTTGCTGTATAGCGTGCAAATTAGCCTAACGCACAGATCTGGGCATAGACATGGCGAGATCGCTCTTAGAGAGCCACGAGTTATCCTGTGGCTTCCTCAGGCACGGCATACCAGGAGGTGATCATCTCAATCAGTGCCTGCGGGGAGACCGGCTTGGCGAGGTAATCATCCATGCCCGCCTCCTCACATTTCAGCCTGTCATCAGCTAAAGCGTGTGCGGTGATACCGATGATGGGTGTGTGGGTCTCCAATTCCTGCTCTAGCTGGCGAATCTGCTCTGTGGCTTCATATCCGTTCATAACAGGCATAGACACGTCCATGCACACGATGCGCGGTTTATGCTGTTGGAAGAACTGAACCGCTTCGGCCCCATTGCCGGCAATCTTATAGGTGAACCCGGCATTGGTCAGGATTTGCGTGTAGACCGCCCTGTTCACATCATTGTCGTCGGCCACCAGAATGTCCACGTATTCGCCGTCCTCTGGCACATCCTCCAGCGGCTCAACAACCTTGTCGGCCGGTTCGGGTTGCGCCGGGCTGCGCTCACTGTGCAAGGTCTGCACGATCATCTTCAAAAGCAGATTTGCTCTGGCTGGCTTCGTCAGGTGGCCGTCAACACCAAACCGGGAGAAGTCTTCGCCTTCCGCCGTCTGGTCCACCGAAGTCAGCATGATGATCGGCACATTGGCAAGTTGAGGCATCCGCCTGATTTCCAGGGCCAACTCGCCCCCGTTTATCTCCGGCATGTGATAGTCGAGGATGACGAGATCCACCGGAATGTTCTTTTCAACAGCCGAGGTGAGCACAGTCTTCGCTTGAATGGCGCTTTGGCAGGCCGCAGCTTGGAAGTTCCAGGTCTTCAGATGCTCCACGAGGATGGATCGGTTGATCTCGTTGTCATCCACAACCAAGATGCTCGCACCTCGAAGGTTCCGCGGCACGGGCTGGGATTTGCTCGACTGTTCTTCTACCGGCAGGGTGATGGAGAAAGAGAATACTGAGCCCTCGCCGACACAGCTCTCAACGCTGATCTTGCCGCCCATCAGTTCCACCAACGAGGCGGATATGGCCAAGCCCAGACCGGTTCCCCCATGCTTGCGGGTCACGGAGCCGTCGGCCTGCGAGAACATGCCGAATATCTCATCAAACTTGTCTTCTGGAATGCCAATCCCAGAATCCTTGATGCGGAACAGCAACTGCTGCTCGCTCTTGTCTTGTGCCGGATCAGCCTGCGCCACCACCTCTACATAGACGTCGCCTTCATCTGTAAACTTGACGGCATTGGCGAGCAAGTTGGTGACAATCTGCCTGAGGCGCCCAGCATCTCCCAAAAAGCGTTCGGGCAGAGCCGGATCAATCCGGACGGAGAGCTCCAGCCCTTTTTCGGCAGCGGTTGAGGAAATGAGCGCCGCCACATCTTCAATCACCTCGGCCAGATTGAACGGCTGACGCTCAAGCACCAATTGCCCAGCATCTATTTTCGAGAAATCCAGAATGTCATTGATGATCTTGAGCAAGGCCGAGCCTGACTTGACGATAATGTCGGCAAACGATCTTTGTTTGTCATTCAGATCTGTCTTGGCGAGCAGTTCAGCCATCCCCATGACCCCGTTCATGGGGGTGCGGATTTCGTGAGACATGTTCGCCAGGAACTCAGACTTCAAGGTGTTTGCCCGCTCAGCCTCGGCGATCGCATCGACCAACGCCTTTTCCTGCAACTTGACCTCGGTGATGTCTTCCCCGATGCCATGATACCCCAGGAACCTCCCATCATCATCGAAAACGGGCCGGCCGCTGATGGATAGCCACACTTGCGTTCCGTCCTGCAAGGTGCGCGGATGCACAAAATTCTTGAACGGCTTATGAGCCGCGAGTGTGGCCAAATGGTCTTCCCACGCCTCTGCATCAACATTGGGAATACCGGTCTCTTGGCGCGTCTTCCCAAGCAAAGCGTGCTTGGGCACTCCGGTGATATCCGTGAAGCGCTCTGAGAAGAAGGAGAAGCGGAGCTCCTCATCCATTTCCCAGAACCAATCTGAAGCGGCCTCCGCAAAGGTTCGAAAACGCTGTTCGCTTAGAAGCGCTGCGGCCTGAAAGCTGTTGCGCTGCAGTTCGGCTCCAATACGCTCCGCCGTGATGTCGACAACAGAAACTATGACCTCGCAGGCGCTTGGCAGACTGTCCAGCAGCACGATCAGCGCGCCGGCGGGCTCCCCATCTGGGTGAAACACGGGCGAGGCAATGGCAGTTTCGAACTGAAAATGATGAGAAAGCGGATCGGAAGGACAGGTCTCTTCAAGCTCAAGCGCGGTTCTTAGCTGCGTTGTGCCTTCGGAAATGGCAATAGCAGCTAAGCTTCCGGTCAACGGGAACTCGAACGGTTCCTCCAACGCGCTGTCGCAGGCCAATGCGGAGGATCGGGCCTTCGGCTGCTCATTTTCAGTTTCTGAGAGTTCGGCAATGATGACCGCGCGTGCGTCCAACTTTTTGTAAAGATGATGGCAGAGCCGGTGCAAAAGGTCTTCGCCGCTTACCCCAACAGTGACAAACGTTAGTGATTTGAGGACGTCTAGACCATCACTCTCGCTGAAGCCGGGCCGCATGTTCACCTCTCGCCGGAAATCGGTGAAGAGAATCTCCCCCTCACCACCAGCGATTATGGTTAGCAATAGGTTAATAACAGCTTAGCGTGGCGACCACAGCACCCGGCTCAATCGCGCGTTATTGCTCTTCGTAGGTCTCGATAAGACTGGCCTCGAGCGAGTAGCCCGTCGGGATATCTGCAATGCCATCCACATAGCTCAATGCCTTTACGGAGACCTTAGTGCGCATGGTGCCCGTGATCCACACCGGGGCATAGAGCTCTTCGGGCTTATAGGGCTTGTTGAGCTCCACAAACACAATCTGATTGGGCGGCGGAGCCGGTGTGTGGATGCAAGCGCCGACATAGGGCACCAGGAGAAACTCCGTTTCGCCCTTCTCTGTGTACTCCAAGGGCAGCAGATATCCGGCCATTTTGATCTCGGCGCCATCAAGCGCCTTTACTACCTGCTTGTTGCGCTCTTCAACTTTTGCCTGCCAGACTTTGTACTCACGTACCAGTTTCTCTGGATCAAGTCCCTGTTGGCGCATGTCGTTGACATAGTGCTCGGCGTCCTCGACCCCGGCCTTGTACTCATCTGAAACCCGTTCCTTTTCATTTAAGGTTCTGGCCCAAATGATGGTCTCGACCTCCAGTCGCCGATAGAGATCATGACCGGCGAGCGGATCAACGAGCGCTGTGGCAAACTTCGGCACCAGGTCGTCCCAGTTCACCGTCTTGATGGGGGTCGCCGCGATAGCGCTGACGGTCAAAAGGAACGTCAGGCCCGCAAATAGGCGAATCAAGGTGCGCGTCATTCATGGCTCCATGCACGTCAGAGCGGTGGATTCTCGCATACTTGCCGTTAGCAAAACGAAAACTCAAGTCGTCTGAGCTCGGAACAGGGTTCAAGCTTGGTCGATTTTAAAGCGAAATACGTGTGCGGCGACATCAAAAATTCTTGAAACGTAAAATGGGAACCGCCGGAGTAATCTCAAAAGTAAGCAGATCCGCTCCCGTTTAACCTAGTGGCCAATCAGGAACGGATCACAAGACTTGACTGTTCATTTAAACCTCTGGGCCAAGAGCCGCTTTAAGGGTTTCCATTGCAGAACCGGCGGCCATCACGCAGGCAACACCGTCCGGACGGGTGAACAAGGCGGTCCAGCTGCCACCTTTTGAAACGTACAGCTCCATCACACCTTTATTGGATACGAGGCCAATAGCTGTGCGCTTTTCCTTGTACTTTTTCGTCAGGATTTTGACGACCTGTTCATGCTTGCCGCATTTTGGGGCCGCTTCGGCGCTGGTGGGGACCGCGAAACTTCCGGCCACGACAGCAGCACCAACAGCAGCCGCAACAACCGGCGCTTTTATCGAGAATATGGTCATTTTGACCTCCATGTGCGTTTGTCAGTTTCAACGATGCAGAACGGTTGTCCTGCATAATCTGACGACAATGCCATAGGCGTACAGAACCCAGACTGAACCCCCAGTTCATCTCATGTTCACAAGGGCACTCAGCGAAACATACGCTGCGGCAAGTTATTCTCTTGTCCGGGCCTCGCTTGAGGAGTAAGCGGGGTTTTTCACGTCCAATGCGCGGATAGTTCCATTCACAGCGAGCCACCCTCTTCATCAGCTGATGCACCCAGAGAGTTCATTGCACTCATGGCTGTGCTGATCTCTCTGGTGGCGCTCTCTATCGACGCCATGTTGCCAGCCTTGCCGGACATCGGCCGTGACCTTGGGACCACCGATCCAAATCAGCCCCAACTGGTGTTAACGGCCCTGTTCTTAGGGTTATCGATCGGCCAGCTCTTCTATGGTCCGCTTTCCGACAGTATTGGCCGCAAGCCCGCGGTTTATCTCGGCTTGGCCATTTTCATTCTCGGCTGCACACTCTCCATATTGGCGACCAGCTTTGAGATGATGCTAGCAGGACGGGTTCTGCAGGGTCTGGGTGCTGCGGGCCCGCGCGTGGTCACCGTTGCGCTGATCCGGGATCTGTTCGAAGGCCGCGCGATGGCGCGCATCATGTCGTTTGTCATGATGGTGTTCATCATGATCCCAGCCGCAGCTCCGGCGATCGGTCAGGCCATTCAGGCGCTTTATGGCTGGCGCGCCATTTTTGGCAGTTTCTTCGCGATCGCCTGTGTAGGGCTTATGTGGTTTTGGCGCCGTCAGCACGAAACGTTGCCGGCCGATGCAAGAACGCCCTTTGCGTTTGGCCCGATTATGGCGGGCATTCTGGAGACACTGCGCAACCGTGCGGCCTTCGGTTACACGGTTGCCGGCGGCTTGGTGTTCGGATCCTTTATCGGGTTCCTGGTCTCAGCCCAACAGGTGTTCCAACAGACCTATTCCACCGGGGCAGCGTTTCCGGCCTACTTCGCCCTTTTGGCTTTGGCGGTTGGCAGCGCCTCCTTTTTCAACGGTCGCGTGGTCATGCGCCACGGCATGCGCCTACTGTCGAAGTGGGCACTGCAAGTGATTTGCGTTCTTTCTGTCGCCTTCACGATTTACATCTGGGTGTGGGCTCCCACACCGAACTTCATCATCTTCATGACCTATATGATGATGTCGTTCTTCTGCTTTGGATTGCTTCTGGCCAATCTGCAGTCTTTGGCTATGGAACCATTAGGGCACATTGCCGGGGTTGCCGCCGGGGTTGTGAGCTCGGTCACCACATTCATGTCTTTGATCCTTGGGACCGTAATAGGCCAGGCATATGATGGCACGATCAGACCCCTGATCGCAGGCCTGACCCTCCTGGCACTCCTGTCGCTTATCGCCGTGCATTGGACAGACTTGCCGGCCTCGCGCGCACGGAAAGACCAGACGCTTTAGACGCTCTGCGCTGCCAGGCGCATTTGCTCCCTCAACCATCGGTGCGGCGGGTGATCATGGTCGCGCGCGTGCCACAACTGGCTGAGTGCAATGGGGTCCACCTCGAATGGCAACTCGTTCAGCACAAGATTGGCGGGCGCCAATAGCGGGGATGCCAAGCGGCGAGGAACCGTTTGCAGCAGATCCGACTTTCCGAGCGAAAACAATGACGCAATAAAATGTGGAGACCGTTTGAGAACCCGGCGCTCTGCTCCAACACGGGCAAGAGCGTCATCAACGGCGCTGCCGGCCGACTTGCCGGTGTCTATGGTGGAATGAGGAAAGGCCAGATATCCCTCCAGAGTGAGGGCGCGGGATGCCAGGGGGTGGTCTGCATGCATCACACAAACATAGTCATCCTCAAACAGCTTTTCCGCTCTGCAGTGTTTTGGCAGATTTTTCGGCATCACACCTATACTCATGTCGGTGGTTCCGGCCTCAATATCGTTGATAGAGAAGATGGATCGCTGCTGGACATCGACTTTGACGCCAGGAGCAGCCTTTCGCAGGCGGCTCATGAACTCAGGGAATATGACCAACTCCGAATAGTCCAACGTGCTCAATCGAAATGTATCTTCCGCAGTGGCCGGGTCAAACTCGGCCGAGGCGAACACACCTCGAATCTCACCCAGGACTGCCTTTAGAGAATTCTCCAATTTTTCAGCGCGTGCTGTGGGCTCATAGCCGCTTTGCGTGCGCACAATGAGCGGATCGTCAAAGACCGCCCGCAACCGACCCAACGTTCGGCTCATAGCGGGTTGACTTAAGCCCAAGCGGGCGGCGGACTTTGACACGTGTCGCTCTTCAAGGAGCACCTCAAGCGCCACCAGAAGGTTAAGGTCGATTTTGGATAAATTCACTTCGCTCATGATCGATATACGTTCCATGCATTTGACGAATACCTTGCCCCATTATAGAGAGCAAATCACGGGGGATTCGCGTACGTACCCGAATAAATCGGAACACCGCGTTTTGATTTCGCGCAGCGATCTCGGTGAGGGCGTGAGATCGTTATCTAACCGCGAAGTGATGGGAGGACTTAAAATTAGCACACAGACTGCGAGCATGCTTTCGCCTTTTCACGATCCTTTGCGTGACGAGGCCAACGAAGTGGATCTGGGCGAGCTGGGAGCAAAACTGCTTCTTGGGCTCAACTCGGTCTACCCCCGCGCACTTGATGTGGCCGAAAACGCCAAAACTGAATGTGAGCGCACGATGGTTGACCAGCTATGGTCAAATTTTCAAACACAAGGGATTGTGCGCGGATCAGCCAGCGAAGGCACTTTAACCCGAACAGGACACCAGGCATTGCAGGGTGCGCTTATGTCCACATCGTCCACAAGTGGGCAACAGCCCCCGACTGGGCAGGCGGCTTACTTGTTGCTTCTCGGCATCATGCGCCGGCACTTTAGGCAAGAGGCATCCGCGCCTTGACGCAAGATGGTTCCATAAAATCCGAGATCCAGGAGCTAAACGAGCTGCGTTCATCCGCTCAAGCGCTACGCGAACGGGCGAAAGCTGCTCACCTGGATTTCGTTGCCTATCTGGCCGAAATGACCGTTCTAGAAATTGATCAGGAGATCGAACGGCGATCAGTT
>JBCDIP010000108.1:0-8201 GCA_038748855.1 Pseudomonadota bacterium | reverse complement strand
GCATTCGATGGCATGGCCCTCAAACGTGATGTCGTCTTGCGTGCGAGATAGTTTTGCGCCCGAGGCTACTCTGATCTGCTCTTGCACAAGGTCGAGCCCGGTGATGGCTTCAGTCACGGGATGCTCAACCTGCAGCCGCGTGTTCATTTCGATGAAGTAGAACTCGCCGTTCTCGTAAAGGAACTCCACGGTGCCCACGCCCGAATAGCCCATCTCAGCAATCGCCTTGGAGACGATCGTGCCAATCTCATCGCGCTGTACCGCATTGAGAGCAGGGGAAAAGGCCTCTTCCCAGACCTTTTGGTGGCGCCGTTGCAAGGAGCAATCCCGCTCGCCGAGATGTACCGCATTGCCATTGCCGTCAGACAGAACCTGGATTTCAATGTGGCGGGGCTTGTCCAGATACTTCTCCAGATAAACCGTGCCGTCCCCGAAGGCCGATTGAGCTTCTGCGCTGGCGGTGTTGAGCGCCACTTCCAGCTCGCTCTCATCGCGGGCCACTTTCATGCCCCGGCCGCCGCCGCCGGATGCGGCTTTGATCAGAACCGGAAAGCCGATGTCTTTGGCGATCTTCATCGCCTCAGCCGGATCTTCCACACCCCCTTCAGACCCTGGCACAACGGGTATCCCTAAATCCATGGCCGTGCGTTTGGCTTGGATCTTGTCGCCCATAATCCGGATATGCTCCGGTTCTGGGCCAATGAAGGTGATGTTGTGTTCCAGCAGAATGTCAGCGAATCTGTCGTTTTCCGACAGAAAGCCGTAACCGGGGTGCACCGCATCGGCGCCCGTGATTTCGCAGGCCGTAATGATCGCGGGAATGTTGAGATAGCTGAGGGTGGCCGGCGGAGGGCCAATGCACACACTCTCATCTGCCAGACGAACGTGCATGGCGTTCTCATCTGCGGTGGAGTGTATGGCCACCGTGGCAATGCCCATTTCCCGGCACGCCCGTTGGACCCGAAGAGCGATCTCGCCCCTGTTTGCGATGAGAACTTTGTCGAACATTTCGCGCTTTGGCCGCCTATTCGATGCGCATCAGCGGCTCGCCAAACTCCACCGGCTGGCTATTGTCCACGTAGATCTCGGCAACCCTGCCTGCAATAGGAGAGGGGATCTGGTTCATTGTCTTCATCGCCTCAACGATCAACAAGGTTTGTCCTTGGGAAACCGTGTCACCAACCTTCACAAACGGAGGGGAGCCTGGAGCCGAGCTGTGATAGGCGGTCCCGACCATGGGTGAGGTGACCAATCCTGGTCCACTGGCCGGGGCAGCCGCGGCCGCTGGCGCAGCATCTGCTGCAGGTGCCGGCGCGGCCGCTGGTTCAACCGGCGCTGCAACGGCCACTTGTCCGCCCAACGTCCGGGCCACACGCACTCTGAGACCGGATTGCTCGATTTCGATTTCCGATAAGCCGGTTTCGCCCAGAAGGTCGGCCAAGTCCTTGATGAGGTCCTTGTCGATTTTAGATTTTTTTGAAGCGCTCGCCATGCTGGTCCAGTCGTTCTTGGGGCCGCTCATGCCTTTTGGTGCAGAGGGCCCCCCGCATCTTTCAGTAACAAGCTCGTGTGGCCGAAAACTCGTGGCTTGTAAAACGGTAGGCTGAAGTCAGCACGGTAAAGGAACGCATGGTGCGCCCGGGCGGTGCAGGCAATTTTAAAACTGTAAGCAGAACAAGGGTCTGACTAAACTCAGCACACTTTGCAGCCACCTGCCTCACGAACCGAAGCCACTTGCTGCTGCAGCGCTTGCAGACCCATGGCACCTGGAATCAGCTTATCGTCGATTATGAAGGCCGGCGTGCCGTTTACACCCAGCTTATTGGCGAGAGCATAGGTTTCTTCGATTTCTGCATTGACCCTAGGGGCATTCATATCTTTGCGCAGCTGATCCACATCCAGGCCGATCTTCTTTGCAATACCCAAGACCTTCGCTTCGTCGAGCGCACCACGCGATTGCATCAGCGCCACGTGAAAATCCCAATACTTGCCCTGCTCCTTAGAGGCGATTGCAGCGCGAGAGGCAAACAGGGACCCCGGACCAAGAATGGGAAATTCTTTCACAACGAGCCGCAGCTTGGGGTCTGAGTCCAAGATAGCCAATACGTCTCCGAAGGCCCGCTTGCAGAAGCCGCAATTGTAGTCGAAGAACTCGACCATGGAGATGTCGCCCTCAGCATTGCCCGCTACAAAGGAAAGCTTCGATTTGTAAAGGATGTCGGCATTGTCCGAGATGCCCTGTTGGGCGAGCTTCTCTTTGGCGGCGGTTTCGCGCTTCTCGAGTTCGGCAAACGCGTCTCGCAAGATTTCCGGGTTGTTCAAGAGGTACTTTTTAACAAGCTCACCGATCTCTTTTTCTTGAGCCTCTGAGAAGCTACCGGCCCAGGCGCCTACACTGAGGGTCGCCGCTATGAAAACCCCGGCTGCCAGCTGCGCCGCTGTACGAAGAAGAGAACGAATAGACATTGAGCAATGCTCCTGATTTCAAAGCCAAGGTTTGGCTAGGCGTATAATGCCACGTTTGGTTTTACAAGCCCTTGGATGATCTTACTTTTTTTTGGGGGCTTTGACGTTCAAAATGTCGTCAGTACGGCGCCATGGCACCGTGCCGCGCTTCAGCCGCTTACGGGCGTGACGGGCCTTTAACTTGGCCAACTTCACGTCTCCTGCACGCAACGCCGCCTCAGCTGTAGAAAGGTCGGCCATACCGATCTTTCCCTGCATGGCGTAGGCCTTGGCGAACTCCAAATGGAGTTGGGCTGAGCGATTTTCGGTGCGGCGGGCTTTGTGAAGCTGTTGCAGGGCCCTGCCTGCGACCTGCTTGTTGCCGGTTGCCAGCATGGATTGCGCCAGCAGGATGCGAATGAGGCCGGCGCCGGGTGCCAGTTTGACAGCACGCTCCAATTGGGGAACCGCTTGAGCCGGCCGTCCGGCATTCAAAAGCGCCTGACCCTTCAGCTCCCAGAAGTAGGGGTTTTTGGGCATGGCCTTGGTGAGCACTTCGATCTCGCGCAAGGAGTTCTTGATGTCGCCCGACTGAAACGAGGCAATGGCTCTGGCGTAGTGTCCGGGCAGGCTTCGGTCGGTCTTTGGATACTTCCGGTAGACGCTGCGGGGTTTCAAATACCCATCCAGCTTTGCTTGCATGAGCTTGTGCCGGAGCAGAACGGCCTTGGATGCAGGCGTGTTGTAGTACGGGCTCTTCTTAACGAAGTTCTCCAAGGCGCGCATGCGGGCGCGTTCGAACGGATGCGAGCGGGCATAGAGATCCTGATAGCGCAACGAGACCAATGACTGATCGGCCAGCCTGTTGAACAAGGTCAGCATCCCCCTGCCGGACTGTTTGGTCTTTTCCAAATAGCGAGCGGCTGCTTGGTCGGCCGCTGATTCTTGGGCGCGCACATAGGTGAGCAAATTGCGGCGCGCGATCGACCCGCCGCCTGCAACAATGCCGCTGCCGGCTTGGGCAATATCACCGCTCCCTGCCGCAGCGCCGCCGGCAATGGCCGCAGCGCCGAGCAACATGCCGATGATGGCTTGCGTGCTTGCGCGGTCCATGGCGATATCCAGAGAGGCCAGATGCCCGCCGGCAATATGGGCCGTCTCATGAGCAAGAACTCCGATGAGCTCGCCAGGCGTTTTCGAACGGGTCAACAGTCCGGTATGCACGAAGATACGCTGACCGCCGGCCACGAAAGCGTTGAGTGTGTTCGAATTCACGATATAGACACGCACCGAACTCGGATTGAGACCGGCAACACGAAACAGAGGAACGGCGTAGTAGCGCAGAAGGCCTTCAATTTCAGAGTCCCTGATCAACCCAAACTGTGCCCGCGCCGTGTTCGGCGAGCTGATCAGGAAGCTGGCCGACAACAACAGGACAGCGGCGCAAGTCAGCGCGCGGCGTAGATGCCGAAGAGGCGCGGAGACGAAGTCTGAAAGCATTCCAGTGACCTGTCGTGAGCGTGAGTGCAATTTGCCTGGCCGGTTGTAAGCTGATCTCATGACCATGCGCAACGGGGCACGTTGTCAGGTGAGATAACGCTGGAAAATGAGGCGATACTTTGTTCTTTCGCCCGCCGGGCCGAGCAAGTATCAAAGGAGCCGTCGTCTAACCTCAGATTCGAGTTCATCGCGCCCTCCTGGGACCATTACAGAGACCTCCCAAATGCCG
This sequence comes from Pseudomonadota bacterium, assembly GCA_038748855.1. Classification (GTDB taxonomy): domain Bacteria; phylum Pseudomonadota; class Alphaproteobacteria; order Rhizobiales; family CAJQND01; genus JAAEUE01. The sequence goes on along the minus strand of JBCDIP010000108.1, from coordinate 4,027 downwards.
AAGCTAACCGCCTCACAAAGGGCCGCCCGTGTCGCTCCGTTCATTGCCATGGACATGATGCGTGAGGCCAATCACTTAGAAGTGTCCGGCACCGATATCGTGCACATGGAAGTGGGACAGCCGTCTTCAGCGCCGCCTCGCCGGGTGATTGAGGCCGCTAAAGCAGCGCTTGATGTGGACCGGATTGGTTATACCAACGCGCTTGGCCTGCCGGCGCTGCGCGAGCGGATATCCCAGCATTATGCGGATACTTATGGGCTAGGCGTTCCGCCTGAGCGGATTGTGGTGACCACCGGATCGTCAGCCGGTTTCATTCTGGCGTTCCTGACCGGGTTCGAGCCAGGAGCCAAGCTGGCTCTGCCCATGCCCGGCTATCCTGCCTACAAGAACATTTTGGCCGCGCTGGACCTGGGCCTGGTTGGCCTCAAAACCTCAGAGCGCACCCGCTGGGCGCCGGATGTGGACGATATCCGGAAACTGGCGGTCCCGGGCGAAGGGGCGATTTCTGGAGTGCTTGTGGCGAGCCCGGCTAATCCCACCGGGACCATGCTGAGCCCAGATGCGCTTAAGCAGATCACTCAAGCCTGTGACGATGCGGGAATCTGGTTCATTTCCGATGAGATCTATCACGGTCTGGTCTATGGCATGGAGCAGGCGTGTGCTCTGAGCTACAGCGATCAGGCCATCATCATCAATTCCTTCTCCAAGTACTTCTGCATGACCGGTTGGCGGATCGGGTGGATGATTGTGCCTGAGCAGTTGCTGCGGCCGGTGGAGTGCCTGGCGCAAAGTCTATACATATCCGCGCCCACTCTGTCTCAACATGCCGCGCTGGCGGCGTTCGACGCCGCTGACGAGTTGGAGGTCCACAAGCAGATGTATGCCCGCAACCGGGAAATGCTCTTGAACGAATTGCCCGGGGTTGGCTTCAGCGAGTTCCCGCCCGTAGACGGTGCGTTCTATCTCTATGCGGATGTGGGGCGCTTCACCAATGACAGCTTTGAGTTTGCCGGCAAGATGCTGCGCGAGATCGGCGTAGCGACCACACCGGGCGCCGATTTTGATGCAGAGCTTGGGCACCGCTATATCCGCATGTCCTTTGCCGGGTCGGAAGCACAGATGAGTGAAGCGGTGAAGCGGTTGCGTAACTGGTTAGCCTGATTTCGGTTCGCGATCAGACGGGTCCGCCCCGTCTTCATCGGGCATCCATCCTGAGCTCACAGTTTTCTGTTTAACCTCATAGCCTTCCAACACATCCATAACGCGTGAGGTGAGCCGGTCGGCGGCTTCATCGCCTTCTTGAGGGCGCCGGGATTTAAACAGCTTTCCAATCGTGCGCGGCGCTGTTCTCAAAGAGGTATATATGGCATTACGAAGATAGCTCATGTCGGCTTATTGGCATGAGAACAAAATAAGAACAATAGATCAATATCCGTGTGCTGAGATCAAAGCACAACTTTTGGGGCAGGCGGGGGCAAGGAAAGATCATGTGTGGCCGCTACACCAACCACCTCAGCTGGACTGAGATTGTTGAGCTTTATGAGCTGACCGACCCTGGACCAGCGCAGAATCTTCCGATCAGGCTCAACATTGCGCCAACGCAGGATGTGCCGTTTGTTGCTGTGGAAGAGGAAAAGCGCGTCCTGAAATCGGGGCGGTGGTGGCTTGTGCCTCACTGGGCCAAAGAGATGCCGAAATATGCGCTGTTCAATGCGCGCAGCGAGGAAGCGGCTCAAAAGCCGGCTTTTCGGGATGCCTTCAAGCATAAGCGCTGCCTGATCCCGGCCACCGGGTATTACGAATGGACGAAAGGAGAAGATGGGGGCAAAGATCCCCACCACAGACATTTGCCTGATGGCGAACCTTTCTCCTTTGCCGGATTGTGGGCGCGCAATGATAAGCTGGAGGTCACCAGCTGCACGATCCTGACTGCGGCAGCGGCCCCGGAGATCGCGCACCTGCATCATCGCATGCCGATTATCTTGGACCGGTCGGCTTATGCGGACTGGCTGGATCCTACCTCGGAGCGCGCAGCCCTCACAAACACGCTGAAGATGCATCTGGGCGCCAGTCTGCAAAGCACACAGGTCACCCGAGCGATCAACAGCTCACGATACACGCCAGATAAGATTGAACCGGCTGGCGGCGGATGAAACGCAGTGCGGGTCAGCTTTACTGATATTGGCCAGAGGTGCGGAAGCCGTCGCCATGGAAGGCAAAGCCCTGGAACCGGTCAGAAGCGCGCAGATACTGTGCCCGGTACCGCGCGCGAATCAAAGCGCGCATTCTGGCTTCATAAGAGGGCCGTTTTGCTTTGCGCTTATGGCGGTGCTTGATGACGTGGGTGCGCAGCTTGGTGACGTTCCAGGCTTGCGCGCTCTGCGCTACGCCGGGTACGGCGGGATCTGATGCGCTGGCGGAAGCGGCCCCCGATAGGACGAGCGCAGCGGCGAGGGCGGCAAGCGTTATAGATCTCATAATTTGGTCTCCTGCTTCGATGTGGCCGCCCAATCTAGAGCAACAGCTTCGCTCTTTTGGGTATTCGTTGCAAGTCTGTTGCAGAAAAACTTCGTGAAACAGCGCTGAGGATTCGCTGAGTTAAAGCGTTGACGCTCCCAACAAACTGGCGTATCTCCGCCGGTGGAGAGGTGGCCGAGTGGTCGAAGGCGCTCCCCTGCTAAGGGTGCTGACACTTTCCGAAAATCCCAACATGTTCAATCCTTTAACCAATGTAGGCGAGCGCTGGTCTGACAGTTCTCTGACAGGGAACATTATTCTGTGCGCTTGTAGGCTTCGGCCAGAGCTTGGAAAATCACTGCGCGTCTCTTTGTCAGGTCCCTTACGATCGAAAGAACCTCGTCGGCCTTAACATCACTCTTTAGATCGGCAAGCTTGTCGTCGGTTCTTGTTAAAAATCCTTCGTAATCTGCTACAGCCTCTTCTGCCTCTGACTCTTCAAGCAACAAGAGATTTGACCGGATAGTCCCCATGTGACCGGACGCCTCGATCATCGCGTTGCGGTGTTTATCAAAGATCTTCTTCAAACTAGGTGTGGCCTTATAGTCATTATTGAACTTCCGAATTGCATGACGTCGGTGGGCGAGGAACCCTCTGACCGCATTGTCCAGATCTTGAAACAATCTGCTGGTTTCTCTCAGGATTTGCCTTCGATCCTCAACGCTCTTCATGGTCATCGCGTGCCGATGCAATCTGCCAGCAGAGATCCAGCCAAAAAAGCCGGCTATAGCTGCTCCAAGACCAATCTTTGCAATCGTGTCCGCCAACGCTATCAAATCTTTTATGATCTCCGGATCGGCCATCACTTGGCCCCTCGTGTCCGGCCAAACACCTGCAGGGCCACTTCGTGGTGGCCTTCGCCGTGCACATAGGTTTCGGTGAAGAGGCGAGAGGACTTCCAACCTCCCATATCCATGGCCGTCTTGGCGTCCACACCTTGGCGCGTGACCGCCTCGGTGGCAAAGCTGTGCCGGCCGGCCTGGTGCGGCGGCACATACGCAATGCCTGCGCGGGTGCAGGTGGTCTTCCAGGGGCCGTAAACGCTCTGCCTGCTGGCGTACCCAAACACCTTGCCCCTCCGAGGTTTGAGGTTTGCAAGCTCCGCCACCATCTCAGGCACCAGGCTCACCTGGCGCGGCGGTTGCCCCTTGTCCGGTGGCACTATGGCAATGCCGGCCTGCAAATTGAGATCCTCTGGCAACATCTCAGTAGATGCGCCGACCCTGGTGCCCGTTGTGAACATAAATAGCGCGAGCGCGGCCAGGTAGCGGTTCGAGGCATTGGCTCTGAACTGATCGATCCAGTCCCAATCGATCGCGACGGTCTCGCGCTTGGGCGCGAAACTGTGCCCGAGCTTGCGCAAGCGGTCCTCAGTGAAACCCTTGACGCGGATGGGCGGACACCATCCCTGATCGTGTGCAAAGAGGATTACTGCACGGGTTGGGGTGATCACGTTCCGGTTCATTGTGTCTGGGCGACAGCCGGGGTGCAGATCGAGTGCAGCTTGACG
>JBCDIP010000107.1:0-8236 GCA_038748855.1 Pseudomonadota bacterium | reverse complement strand
TCGCCATGGACCCCGCCCATGAGCAAGCCGATCTCGTCAATGGAGACCTCACCCACATTCAAAGTCTTAGAGAGACGCCCCTCGTTGATCACCGCCATATGGTCGCAAATGGCGAGTAGCTCATCGAGATCTTGGCTGATCACCACGATGGCCGAGCCCCCTTGGGCAAGATCCACAAGCGCCTGATGGATGGCTGCTGCCGCGCCCGCATCAACACCCCAGGTGGGCTGGGAGACCACGAGCACTTCAGGGGTTTGCAGGATCTCCCGGCCCATAATGTATTTCTGCAAGTTGCCGCCCGAGAGCGACCCGGCCGTTGAGGTGGGACCTGTGGTTTTGACGGCAAACTTCTCAATCACATCGGCTGTGTAGCTTAAGGCGATGTTGGAGTTGATCACCCCATAGGACACCATGTTCTTGCGGTTACGGGCGGTCAGAATGGCGTTTTCGGTCAGGGTGAAATCTGTCACCGCGCCGTGGCCGTTGCGCTCTTCCGGCACGGCACACAGCCCTGCAAACCGCCGCGGCGTGATGCCATGGGCGCCGATGGGCGCGCCATCAAGCTTCACCGCATCACCTGCAGGCGATTTCACCTCGCCGCTCAGGGCCAGCAGGAGCTCGTTCTGACCATTGCCGGCAACGCCCGCGATGCCGAAGATCTCTCCTGCCCTTACGGCAAAGGAAATATCGTTCAGGGCAACACCGAAGTCTCCCTCGCCAGGCAAGGTGAGGCTGGTGACCACAAATTTCTCTTCGCCAAACGTGCGTTCCCCATCCTTCTCCACTGACTTTAAGCTGGCGCCGATCATCATCTCAGCCATGGAGCGGGAGCTTTCCTGTTTCGGATCGCACTCGCCGACCACCTTACCGCCCCTCAGGATGGTGGCCGCTTCGCAGAGCTCTTGGATCTCATGGAGCTTGTGAGAGATATAGAGGATGGAGCAGCCCGATTTTGCGAGCGCCCTCAGGGTTTCAAACAGCTGAGCCACTTCCTGCGGGGTGAGCACCGAGGTGGGTTCGTCCATGATCAGCAGGTTCGGATTGAGCAACAGCGCGCGGACGATCTCGATACGCTGGCGCTCGCCCACGCTTAAAGTGGAGACCACCCGGTGCGGATCGAGCGACAGGCCGTATTGATGCAGAACGTCAGCGATGCGTCTCTCCAGCTCGGCGTGGGAGATGTTTTCATCCAGCCCCAGCGCGATGTTCTCCAGCACCGTCATGGCCTCAAATAGCGAGAAATGCTGGAACACCATGCCAACCCCCAAGGCCCGGGCCGCCTTTGGATTGGGAATATGCTGCGGCTTTCCGTTTAGGAGGATCTCACCGCTGTCCGGCTGCATGATCCCGTAGATCATCTTCACCAGGGTGGACTTGCCCGCGCCGTTCTCTCCCAGAAGCGCGTGGATCTCGCCCGGCTTCACCGTAAAGCTCACCGTGTCGTTCGCAATCACCCCCGGGAACGCCTTGGTCACCCCGCGCAGTTCCAGCCGGTTGGCCGGTTCATTGGTCATGGGCCCTCTCCCTCTTCTGCCGCTTAGGCCTGCCCTTAGTCTTGTTGCCTTCAAAGGACGCCAAAGCCGTCATCACTTCGCCCGCCACATGGGCCGCGATCACCTCGGGACGCTTGTCTGCGTGCTCAGTTGCCCCGATCGGGCAGATCAACTGCGTTGTGTCCCCCCGCACTTCAGATGTCTTCGCGCACCAGCTCTCAAAGGTGGCGCGCTTGGTGCGTGAACCGATCATGCCCACATAGGCCGCATCACCCCGCGCCAAGGCTTCTGAGACAATGAGAAAGTCCAGGGAATGGTCGTGCGTCAAAACGATGAACACACTGCCTCGGGCCGCCGCGCGCACCAGCTCTTCCGGCACAGGGACCAAGCGCTTGTCGAACTGCTCATCAATCAGCGCGAGTTCCTCTGCGCGCGTGTCTATAATCACTGTGCGCACCGGTAAGGGCCGCAATGCGTCACACAGTGCCCGGCCAACATGCCCCGCCCCAAACAGATAGACTGCGGGGTAGGCTTCCCGCTCTGCTTCTTCGGCTTGCATGAGCTCCGCTCTCATGCTGCCCCGAACCGGTTCAACTGACAGCTTAACGCGTCCGCCGCAGCACTGTCCGATCTCCGGGCCCAGCGGGATATCCAGCAGACGCGCCTCGCCCCCTTTTCCAATGAGCGCGCGCGCTTCGTCGATGGCCATGTACTCCAGCTGCCCGCCGCCAATAGTGCCGTACAAGGCGCGGTCCGATACCAGCATCCACGTTCCAGATCCCCTAGGTGAGGACCCCTGAATTGAGGTCACCCGAACCAGTGCCACCTTATCGTGATCGGCGAGAAACGCGCGGACATTCGCGTATGGCATGGTCATCTCAAGCCCCTTCCCGCAGCCGTTCGATCGCCATCAACACGCATTCGGGCGTGGCGGGTGCATCAAGCCGCGGACACACCTTATAGTCCGCCACGCTTGCAACCGCCATGGAGAGGGCCTCCAGGACGGAAGCCGCCAGCATGAGCGGTGGCTCGCCCACGGCCTTGGAACGGCGGATCGTAGCCTCGCGGTTCTTTGACCATTCGGCAAGGTTGACGTTGAAAACGGGTGGGCGGTCTGAGGCGAGCGGGATCTTGTAGGTGGACGGCGCATGGGTGCGCAGGCGGCCCTCCTCGTCCCACCACAGCTCTTCAGTGGTGAGCCAGCCCATACCTTGCACGAACCCTCCCTCGATCTGGCCCTTGTCCAACGCGGGGTTTAAAGAGCGTCCCACGTCATGGAGAATGTCCACCCTGTCCACATGATATTCGCCGGTCAGCGTGTCGACGCTCACCTCAGAGACGGCCGCCCCATAGGCGAAATAATAGAAGGGGCGCCCCTTGCCCGCCTCCCTGTCCCAATGGATCTCAGGGGTCTTGTAAAACCCGGCGGCGGAGAGATGGACCCGCGCCATATAGGCTTCCTTGATGAACTCCTCGAAGCTCTTGCGCTCATTTCCGATGCGCACCGTGTTGGGCTCGAACACCACTTGGTCTTCGGGAACTGAGTACTTCTCTGCAGCAAAGTCGATGAGGCGGGCCTTGATCTGGTCAGCCGCATTGGCGGCCGCCATGCCGTTGAGGTCGGAGCCCGATGACGCGGCGGTGGCAGATGTGTTGGGCACCTTGCCGGTGGTGGTGCCGGTGATCTTGATCTTGTCCAAGTCTACCTGGAAGCAGTCGGCCACGACCTGCGCCACTTTGGTGAACAGCCCCTGGCCCATCTCCGTGCCGCCATGATTGAGATGGATGGAGCCGTCATTGTAGATGTGCACTAGCGCCCCAGCCTGATTGAACCAGGTGGCCGTGAAGGAGATGCCGAACTTGACGGGCGTGAGCGCCAGACCCTTCTTGATCACATGGCTTGCCGCATTGTGCTCCAGGATCGCCTGGCGCCGCGACGCATATTCGGCGCTTGCCTCCAGCTCGGAGATGAGCTGGGGCAGGATATTGTCCTGGACGGTTTGATGATAGGGCGTCACGTCCCGCCCCTCATCACCATAGAAATTGACTTTGCGGACCTCCAGCGGATCCTTGCCCAGGTGGTAGGCAATCTCCTCAATCATCCGTTCGGCGGTGATGAGGCCCTGCGGCCCGCCGAAGCCGCGGAAGGCGGTGTTGGAGACCGTGTTGGTCTTCATGGGCCGCGATTTGAGGCGCACATGAGGGTAGAAATAGGCATTGTCAGCGTGGAACAGCGCCCGGTCCGTGACCGGCCCTGACAGATCAGCGGAGAAGCCGCAGCGCGCGGCATAGGTGCCATCCACGGCCAGAATTCGTCCGTCCTCATCAAACCCCACTTCGTAGGTGTTCAGGAAGTCATGGCGCTTGCCGGTTGCGATCATGTCGTCATCCCGGTCAGGGCGCAGCTTTACGGCACGGCCGAACCTCTTGGCCGCCAGCGCGGCCACCGCGGCGAACAGAGCGGGTTGGGATTCCTTGCCGCCGAAGGCCCCGCCCATGCGGCGGACATTCACGGTCACATCATTGGACCGGATGCCCAGCACATGTGCCACCAAGTGCTGAACCTCGCTGGGGTGCTGGGTGGAGGAATAGACGGTCACCTCATCATCCTCGCCGGGGAAGGCAAAGGCGATGTGGCCTTCAAGATAAAAGTGGTCCTGTCCGCCCACACGCTGGCTGGCTTTGATGCGGTGCGGGGCGCCGGCCATGGCCGCGCCCACATCTCCACGCTCCAGCTTTAGCGGCTCGGTGACGTGCGGGTAGTCCACGTCCATGGCTTCAGCCACGTCGATCACATGATGTTGCTTGGCAGTGTCGACCTTGGCCAAAGACGCTGCCCGGCGCGCGTTGTCCCGCGTTTCAGCGATAACGGCAAAGATCGGCTGGCCTTGAAACTCCACAAGCGCCTCGGCGAAGACGGGGTCATCGTTCTTGCCAGTGGGGCTCACGTCGTTGTGGCCGGGAATGTCTTCGTGCGTCAGGACGCCCACCACACCCGGTGCCTCAATCACGTCAGCAAGATCCAGCTTGGTGATCCTTCCATGGGCTTGTTCTGAGAGGCCCAGATAGGCATGGAGGGTGCCCACCGGTTCCATCATGTCATCGATGTATTCCGCCCGGCCTGTCACATGTTTGTGGGCGGAATCGTGACGCTCATCTGTATGAACGCCCCCTTTGATGACAGCTTCTGCGCTCATCGGACGCCCCTACGCTGCCGTGCTACGCGTTAGGCGCACCGGCTCGCCTTGGTGTTCCAGATAGAAGCGGCGCAGCAGATTGCGCCCGCTCAAGGCACGGTACTCAGCCGAGGCGCGCCAGTCCGTGAGCGGTGTAAAGTCCTTGGCAAAGGCCGCCATTGCACGGTCCACCGTCTCCTCAGTCCAAGGCTTGCCGACCAAGGCTGCTTCCACATGGCTTGCCCGTTTGGGCTTGGCGGCCATGCCGCCATAGGCGATGCGGGCCGTCTCCACGAGGCCATCTGCGATAGTGAGGGAAAACGCCCCACACACAGAGGAGATATCCTCATCGCGCCGCTTGGAGATCTTGTAAACCGCATTGAGATCGCCCGGCCCTGGCCGCGGGATTTGGATGGCTTCCAAGAACTCGCGGGGTTTACAATCCTGTTCTCCGTAAGCGATGAAGAAGTCTTCCAAAGGCAACGTCCGCTTGCCAGAGCGGCTCGCCAAGCTAACGGTGGCACCCAGGGCGATCAGCGCCGGCGGAGTATCTCCAATTGGAGAGCCGTTGGCGATGTTGCCGCCGATGGTGCCCATGTTGCGGATCTGCCAACCGCCAATGCGGGACCAGAACTCGCCCATATGTGCGAATTCCGAGGCGATGACCTCTTCAAACTGGGTGTAGGTGACACCGCTGCCGATGGTGACCCTATCGGCCGTTCTCACAATCTGTTGCAACTCTTCCAGGTGACCGAGGAAGACCGCTGGTGAAATGCTGCGCATGAACTTGGTAATCCAAAGCCCCACGTCGGTGGAACCTGCAACGATTGTCGCTTCTGGATGCTCATGCAGAACGACTGCCAGATCGGCGGCGCTCGCCGGCAGGATGGCCAGATCGGTTTCTCGCGAAACCTCAACGCGCGCGCCGTCATCCAGGCTATTGAGCCGTTCCGTGACCACACTGCGCTCATGGACCAGCGCATCGTCGGCCGCGCTGCCGTGCTCGGCCATCGCCAGGGCAGCATCGATGATGGGCTGATACCCCGTGCAGCGGCAGAGATTGCCCTGCAGCGCCACCTCCACGTCCTGCACCGTGGGCGACGGCGTGCTCATCCAGAGCGCATAGAGCGACATGACAATGCCTGGCGTGCAGAAGCCGCATTGGCTTCCATGGTGATCAACCAGGGCCTGTTGCACAGGATGCAGCGTACCATCAGCGTGCACCAAGTGTTCAACCGTGACCACATGGCAGCAGTCTAGAGAGGCCAAAAGGCGGATGCAGGCGTTGACGGTTTCATACACCAAGCCTCCCCCCATGCGGCGTCCAACCAGCACCGTACAGGCCCCGCAGTCACCCTCAGCACACCCCTCCTTGGTCCCGGTTAGGCGCTGCCCCAACCGCAGATGATCCAGCAGAGTGTCCGATGCGCCCACATCGCTTAGGCACACATCCTTACCGTTCAATAGGAACCTGATCTCAGTGCGGGCAGAACTCACCTGTCAGCTCCCCCGGTAGGTGGAATAGCCAAACGGCGAGAGCAACAAAGGCACATGATAGTGCTGACCGGCATCGGCAATGCCGAACCGGATCGGGATCTCATCCAGAAACAGAATGCCCCCGACCGCGCCACCGGCACGCAGGTAGTCTCCCGCCTTGAACACCAGCTCATAGTGCCCCGCCGCAAACCTTGCGCCTTCCAGCATAGGCGCGTCGGTGCGGCCATCTTCATTGGTGATGGCGGAGCTCACGTGTCTATGCTCTGCACCGTCGAGGGAATAAAGCTCAATCTTCAAACCGGCGGCCGGTTTTCCAAGACTGGTGTCCAATACATGGGTGGTCAAACGGCCGGAGCCAGATGCGGCGGTCATGCAAGTCCTCCAGTTGCCGAGCGCTGTCCCGAACCATTAGATCGCGCCCGATTGCCAAACGATACAGCGTAAATTGCTTATCTCTTTCAATGGATTTTTGAAAATGTGCCCCTTAAAAGTGCGATATGTCAGGTCAGGCAATCTAATGGATCAAAGAACGTTCGACCATGCGATACCCGCGTAACCTTAGCGGATATGGGGCCGAGCCCCCGGCGGCAAACTGGCCGGGCGGCGCACATGTCGCAGTCCAGTTTGTGGTGAACTATGAGGAAGGCGGGGAGAACTGCCTGCTCCATGGCGATGCGGCTTCAGAAGCGTTCCTGTCTGAAACGGTCGGGGCCGAGCCCTGGCCCGGGCAACGCAACTGGAACATGGAGACCATTTATGACTATGGCGCGAGGGCCGGCTTCTGGCGCCTCCACCGTCTGTTCACTGCGGCAGGCATTCCCGTAACCGTCTATGGTGTGGCCACGGCCCTGGCGCGAGGGCCAGAGCAGGTGGCAGCCATGCAGGAGGCCAACTGGGAGATTGCCAGCCATGGTCTCAAATGGATCGACTATAAGGATTTTTCGCTCGAGGAAGAGCGCGAGCACATGGCCGAAACCATCCGGTTGCACACCGAGGTGACCGGTGAGCGGCCGCGGGGCTGGTACACCGGGCGCTGCTCGATGAACACCGTTGATCTGGCCGCGGCTGAGGGCGGGTTCACTTATGTGGCCGATTCCTACGCCGATGACCTGCCCTACTGGCACGCTTATGAGGACGGCCAGCAGTTGATTGTTCCTTACACGCTGGATGCCAACGACATGCGATTTGCCACGGCGCAAGGCTTCAATTCGGGCGATCAGTTCTTCGCATACCTCAAAGACAGCTTTGACATGCTGTATGCGGAAGGCAAAGCCGGTGCGCCGAAAATGATGTCGGTGGGTCTGCACTGCCGGCTGGTGGGGCGACCGGGCCGGGCGGCGGCGCTGAAGCGATTCATCGACTACGCCGCGTCCCACGAAAAGGTGTGGTTTGCCCGCCGCATCGACATTGCCGAGCACTGGATAGCCCATCACCCGGCCCCTGTTCTGGAAGGCCGGCCATCACGCCTGGAGCGCCGCGCATTTGTGGAGATGTTCGGCGGGGTGTTCGAGCATTCGCCGTGGATTGCCGAGAGGGCCTTCGACGGCGAGTTGGGCCCAGCCCATGATACGGCCGCTGGCCTGCACTCTGCCCTGGCGAGGGTGTTCAGGGGGGCAAGCCATGACGAACGCTTGGGCGTTTTGAAGGCCCATCCAGACCTTGCGGGGAAACTGGCCGCGGCCAAGCGGCTGACTGCCTCATCGACTGCAGAGCAGGCTTCTGCGGGTCTGGATGCCCTCACTGATGAGGAGCGCGCCCGCTTCACGGAGCTGAACAAGACCTACACTGAGCGGTTTGGCTTTCCCTTCATTCTGGCGGTCAAGGGCCGCAGCAAGGACGATATTCTGTCTAACTTTCAATCTCGGGTGGCCAATGAGCCAGACGCGGAGTTCGCCGGGGCGTGCCGACAAGTGGAGCGCATCGCGCTGCTGCGCCTGAAAGATCTTCTGCCCGGTTGAGCATGATGAGGACCTGATGAGCACCGAACTTTCTCACCTGCCCGCGTTTGCCAAGCGCGGCGTCAATCTCGCCTCTGCGGGGCTCGGCGCCAAGGGCGTTTCATGTACCGAT
>JBCDIP010000106.1:0-8258 GCA_038748855.1 Pseudomonadota bacterium | reverse complement strand
CGACGTGATCGAAGCGGTATTGCGTGATCCTCGCCTGGCGGGCTGGGACGGCTTCGGCGTGGTGGTGCAAGCCTACGGCAAGCGCGCGCCTCACGTGATCCGATGGCTTCACCAACTGGCCGAGGAGCTGGACCGGAAGATTATGGTGCGCCTGGTGAAGGGCGCCTATTGGGATGCTGAGATCAAGCGTGCTCAAGTGGAAGGGCTGACGAACTTTCCGGTGTTCACCCATAAGGCCGCCACTGACGTCTCCTACCTGTGCTGCGCTCAAATGCTGCTCTCCATGACGCAAAGGATCTTCCCGCAGTTCGCCACACATAACGCCCACACCGTGTCGGCCGTCCTTGAGCTCGCTGAAGACACCTCAACCTTTGAGTTTCAGCGCCTCCACGGCATGGGCGAAGCCCTGCACCAGGCCGTTCTGGAGAAAGAGAACACGCAGTGCCGGATTTACGCACCTGTGGGCGCTCATGAGGATTTGCTCGCGTACCTGGTGCGCAGGCTGCTGGAGAACGGCGCCAACTCATCTTTCGTCAACCAGATTGTCGACACCTCCCTGCCGGCAGAGACCGTTGCAGCGGACCCGTTTGAAGCCGCCGAGAACATCACCAGCTTCCAGAGCGACATCATCCGCCTGCCCGCTGAGCTCTATGGCGCTGAACGCACCAACTCCCGCGGCTGGGATTTGCACAATGAGGATGATCTTGAGGAGATCGATGCTGCGCGCGTCAGCTTCAAGAACCAGAGATGGACGGCAGAACCCTTGCTCGCCGTTCCCTTTGAAGGCACGCCGGCAACCGATCTGTCCAACCCTGCCGACCCGAGCGACCAGATTGGCCAGCTCATAAGGGCAAATGAGGCGGACACCGAGGCTGCAATTGCAGCTGCCCGGGCCTGGAGCGATACGCCAGCGTCCGACAGGGCGGCCGTTCTGACCAGAGCGTCTGAACTCTATGAAGAGAACTTCGGCGAGCTCTTTGCCGCTCTGGCGCGCGAAGCGGGCAAGACCCCTCTGGATGCGGTGGCCGAGCTGCGCGAGGCCGTGGACTTTCTGCGCTACTACGGGGCACAAGCTGCTCTTTTGCCTGAGGAGCGCACAGCGCGCGGCATCATCGCCTGCATCTCGCCCTGGAACTTCCCCTTGGCCATTTTTACCGGCCAGATCGCAGCGGCACTTGCGGCCGGAAACGCGGTCCTCGCCAAGCCGGCAGATCCCACCCCGGTGATCGCCACTATCGCCGTTAAACTGATGCATAAGGCGGGCGTTCCCAAGGAGGTTCTGCAGCTTCTTCCCGGGCGCGGAAGTGTCGTCGGCGCAAAGCTGACCAGCAGCCCGCGCATCAATGGCTTCTGCTTTACCGGATCCACAGCCACGGCCATGACGGTAAACCGCTCCATGGCGGAACATCTTCAGCCCCAGGCGCCTCTCATAGCTGAAACCGGCGGCCTCAACGCCATGATCGTGGATTCAACGGCCCTGCCCGAACAGGCGGTCAGAGACATTATTGCCTCGGCGTTCCAATCGGCCGGCCAAAGGTGCTCGGCGTTGCGCATTCTCTTCTTGCAGGAAGACATTGCAGAGAGCTTTGAGCAGATGCTGTTTGGCGCCATGGACGAGCTCACCCTCGGTGACCCCTGGGCCTACACCACAGATGTGGGGCCGGTGATCACCCAGAGCGCCCGCGTGGAGATCGAGGACCATATTGATCAAGCCGCCAAGGAGGGCCGCCTCCTGAAACGCCTCAGCACGCCCAGCCAAGGCACGTTCGTCGGCCCGGCCGTGCTCCGCGTCAACGGCATGGAAGACATGCAGCGGGAAATCTTCGGACCCGTGTTGCACATCGCCACGTTCAAGGCCCATGAGGTGGATGACATCGTGGCGGATATCAACCATAGCGGCTACGGCCTGACGTTCGGCCTGCACACCCGCATCGATGACCGGGTGGAGCAAATCACATCCGCCCTCAACGTGGGCAACATGTACATCAACCGTAACCAAATCGGTGCCATCGTGGGCTCGCAGCCGTTTGGAGGCGAGGGCCTGTCAGGGACCGGCCCAAAGGCAGGCGGCCCGAGATACGTGCGGCGCTTCACCACCGAAGAGAACAGTTGGACGGAGGGGCTCACTGGGAAGACAGCCAACCCAGCCGCTGTTCAAAGCGCCATCGATGCGCTCAACCAGGGTGCCCGAAAGACCATCACAACCCTAGACCTCCCCGGACCCACCGGGGAATCCAACCGGTGGTCCCTGCACCCGCGCGGGGTCGTGCTCTGCCTTGGGCCATCCCTTGTGGCCGCACGCAAACAGCTCGATGCGGTCAAAGCCTGCGGAGGGATTGGCCTCATTGTGGCTGAGGGCGCCGACCGGGAGAGCGAGCTCCCCGGCATCTTGGACGAGGCTGCACTTGTGGACCTCCAGAACATCGCAGCGGTGATCCTGTGGTCCACACCTGATCACCTCGCAGCCGTGCGCCAAGCGCTGGCCCGCCGCGAGGGGCCGCTGATCCCCCTCGTCTGCGAGACCGCCGTCAGAGACTATTGCCTGCTTGAGCGGCACATCTGCATCGACACAACAGCGGCAGGTGGCAATGCCTCACTCCTGGCCGCCAGCAGTGAGCCGTCCTTCGCTGACGCGCCCCTTAGACAGAGCGCGTAATGCCGCCGTCAACGCGGATGTTCTGCCCGGTGATATAGGCGCCGCCGTCTGACGCGAGGAAGGCCACCAGCGAGGCCACCTCTTCCAGCGACTTGCCATAACGCCCGATGGGAATGCGCTCGCGGCGTTCGTCGGTTTCCGGCAGGCTGTCGATGAAGCCCGGCAGCACGTTGTTCATACGGATATTGTCGGCAGCATACTTGTCGGAAAAGAGCTTGGAGAAGGCCGCAAGCCCAGCTCTGAACACACCCGACGTGGGAAAGGTCGGGTCAGGCTCAAACGCCGCAAAGGTGGAAATGTTGATGATCGCGCCCGCCTTTTGCTCTTGCATGATGGGCGTAACGAGCCGGGTCGGGCGCACGGCGTTGAGGAAATAAACATCCATCCCTGTGTGCCAGTCCTCATCGCTCAGCTCCAGGACGGGCGCGCGGGGTCCGTGACCGGCGCTGTTCACCAGCACGTCAATGCGGCCCCATTTGTCCATGGCCCCGTCCACCAGGCGCTTCAGGTCATCCAAGTTCTGGTTGGAACCGGTCACGCCAATGCCCCCAAGCTCGCCGGCCAGCGCCTCGCCTTTGCCGGAGGACGACAGGATGCCCACCGTGAACCCATCACGCGCCAACTGACGCGCCGCATCAGCCCCCATGCCGCTTCCGCCAGCGGTGATAAGGGCAACTTTTTGATCTGACATTTTTGGTCCTTTCAAACGACTGTTCTGCCAGGATCATCGGCCTTTTGAGGAGGTTTGACTAACCAGAATTTGTGCCTTAGTGCTGTAGAAATTCTACAGCCTAGAAAGGCTACACCCTTGGCCCGCCTTCCGCCCCTCAATGCCCTTAAGGCCTTCGAAGCGGCCGGTCGCCATCTCAACTTTCGCCTGGCCGCAGAAGAGATTGGGGTGACCCATGGGGCTGTGGCCCAGCAGGTCCGCGCCCTGGAAGCCCACATGGGCGTTAAGCTGTTCCACCGCATGCCGAGAGGCTTGGAGTTGACCGATGAAGGGCGCAAGTACCTGGCCCCCATTCACCATGCCTTCGAGCTGATTGCAGACGCAACGGACGAACTCAACCCGCATCAGGCCGAGCTGACCATCAGCGTCACCCCTTCGTTCGCGACCAAGTGGCTGGTGCCGCGCCTTGGCCAGTTCACCAAGGTGCATCCCGACATCAATGTGACCGTGGATGCCTCTCAAAGACTGTCCAACTTCCAAGACGATGGCATCGACATTGCCGTGCGCCAAGGCACTCCGCCTTTCGGGCCCGGGCTCGTGGCAGATCAGCTGTTCGCCGAGGCGTTTTACGCTGTCTGCCACCCGGACCTTCTTCAGGGTGAGCATCCGCTGCGCGAACCGGAAGATCTGGCTCACCATATACTGTTGCACGACGCCCATGGTTTGTGGCCTCTGTTCCTGGAGAAAATCTTCGCCAACCGCCCGCGGCCGGTGCTGCGCTCCATGAGCTTTAATCAGACGGCCCTTGCGGTGGATGCGGCCGTCGCCGGCCAGGGTGTCGCATTGGTCAGCGATCCGCTGGTGAGCCGCGAGCTCGCGGACGGACGTCTTTGCCGGCCCTTCGAACAGTCTCTTTCAGGCGGTCTGGGGTTTTACGTGATCGCTCCGCGCAAGCCCCGCAAGGCAGAGACGGTCCAGCGCATGCGCAGCTGGCTGCTCAGCCAGGCCGCCGTTCAGGACTTCTCCGCCCACGGGCCGTGATGCTTGCCATCCTGATCTGTCCGCTCAAAACCATGATGGCCAAACCGGTCGCGCTGCCCCTGCACCAGCGCGGTCGGCAGGCGCTCAGTACGGATGGCGTCAAACCAGGCCAGCGATGACGTCATCACCGGGGCAGGCACTCCGTTCATGGTGGCAAGTCCCACGGTCTTGCGCCAGTTATCGGTCCCGCCCATCAACATGCGGCTGATGGGAGTGGCGCCCACAAGCGTGGCCGGGGCGTTGGCTTCGGCGAAGATCTCGGTGATCAGATCCAGAAGCTTCATGCGCATGATCGAACCCTGGCGCCACACATGGGCCGCATCCGCCAAACTGGCCCCCCACTCCTTCTCTTCCGACGCCGCCGAGATCAATTGCATCCCCTGGCTCACAGACGCAATGATGGTGCAGCCCAAGCTTGCGGCCACGAGATCTGTGAACTGCTCCGGCGCCCAGCTGTCCAGCTTGGCCCCATAGAGCGCCTTGGCCTCCTGACGAAGCGCAGCACTGGAGGAGATCTGACGCGCGGTCACGGCCTCCATAATGGCCGGGATCGGCACCCCAAAGTCGAGCCCGGCAGCAGCACACCAGGCGCCGGTGCCCTTTTGCCCGGCCCGGTCTGCAATCACGTGGATCAGCGGACCGCCCGTCTCCTCGTCCTCGGTTTGCAGGATCTCCCCGGTGATCTCCATGAGATATCCGCCGAGCGGTCCCTCCGCCCAGCGGGCGAACTGGGCACCAGCCGCCTCAGCGCTCATACCGCCCGGCCCGCTCATCAGGGCATAGGCCTCCGCCAAAGCCTGCATCACGGCATACTCAATGCCGTTGTGCACCATCTTGACGAAGTGCCCAGCGCCCCCACCGCCGAACCAGGCAAGACAGGGCCGCCCGTCTGCCTTGGCAGCGAGGCCTTCCAGGAGCGGCTCTGCGCGTTTCCAATTGTCTTCCGGACCGCCCACCATCATGGCCGCGCCCGTGCGCGCGCCCTCTGCTCCACCAGAGATGCCGATGCCGAGAAATCCCAGACCAGCCTCCAGGTAATCCTCATCGCGGCGCTCGGTGTCCGTGTAGAGCGAGTTGCCGCCATCCATCACCGTGTCGCCCGGGCTCAGCAAACCTTTCAGCTCATCAAGTTGGACATCCACCGGCTCGCCGGCCTTGATCATCATTAAGATGACCCGCGGCGCCTCAAGCGCATCCACAAGGGCGGCAGCACTTTCCACGACCTCAACACCGTCGGCGCGCCAAGCCCGCGCGCTCTCCCAGGCATCAGTCGCCACGACACTGAGGCCCTGGGCACGCATATTGAGTGCCAAGTTGCGCCCCATCACGCCCAGACCTATGAGGCCAATCTGCATAAGGTGTGGTCTCTAGACTACTTTTTCTTGGTCGCAGGCTTCAGCGCCGTAAAGCGCTCCACCAGCCGTTGCCAGGATCCCATGGAAACCAGATGACAGTAGAGCGCCGGCAAAACGCCTGCTTCACGGATCTTCAAAAAGGCATCTCCTGGCAGCTCATTGAATTTCTTTTCATCCACAGTCATGAAGTCGGTAATGGCCAAAGAGCGCCCATCCGGCAGATTAAAGCGCCCCTGGTTGGGCATCAGCAAATCATGCTCCTGCAGAACAGCAATCACCTTTTCGGTAGCCATGTGCTGCTGCTGAAAGGCCTTGCAGAACTCCAAGGCATTTTTGGTCAACGGACCCATTTCATCACCTTCGAACAGCAGGTTCTTCTTGCCCTTTGCGAGCTGCTTGCAGGCCCGGTCGATGCACAAAGCATATTGGTCGCCGTCATCGGAGCGCAGGAAGATAAAAGGATAGCGCCTCACATAAGCAGGGATGTAGGTGCCAGCACGCCATTTCCCGCGAGCCTCCAACATCAGGTTTTCGTCTTTGCGCAGGCCCACAATGGCCACGGCGCCAGGGTTCCCGCCCGCGGTGAAAACAATGGGGTAATCGCGCGAAGCGGCTGGGAACTCAGCCGCCGTGATGGGGATCGCGTTCACACCAGAGGTGAATTCATAGCTGGTGACGGGCTTCAGCTCCAAACCCTCGTGCCGGTTTGAATCGAGCACCTCCGGTTGGCTGTAGAAGATCGGCATACCAGCCGCTTGCTTGGCCTGACCGGCACTCCCACTGCCATTACCATTGCGCTTGGCGGCAGGTTTCTTCTGGCCTGCCTTAGCCTTGGTCGTTTGCCGTGCCATCGCAGCCTCCTCACTTCTCCGCCATCGACGCTTTCATACCCCCAAAACTCATGCTTCGAGAAGCACTTTATGGCTACCTTTGGGCTAAAGATCAGCGGCCCTGCCACACAGGCTTGCGCTTGGCCAGGAAGGCCTCCAGGCCTTCGCGAAAGTCTTCGCTGGTGTAGCAAAGCGCAATCAGGTCTTCATCATCGATGGCCGCCATGGTTTTGCGCAGGCGGGCGAGCGCCTGCTTGGTGGCCTTCAAAGTGAGCGGCGCTTGGCCGGCCAGGAGCTGCGCCAGCTCGCCCGCCCGCTGGTCCAGGGCAGCCTGATCTGGCAACACTTCGCTCACAAGTCCGGTGGCGAGCGCCTCCTCAGCGCCCATGAGACGGCTGGTGAACAGCACTTCTTTCGTGCGCCCGGCGCCGATCAGTTGCACAAGGCGCGAGAGCGATGTGGCTGACAGGCAGTTTCCCAAGGTGCGGGCGATCGGAAAGCCGAACTTCAAATCAGCCGCTGAGATGCGCAGATCGCAGCTCGCCGCAATGGCCGCTCCGCCGCCGGTTGAGGCCCCATGCATCGCCGCAACCGTGGGCACGCCGCACTCTTCAATTGTGTTCAGCACCCGGTCCATCTCCGCCTCATAAGCAAGGCCGTCCTCTGGGGTTGAGAATTCGCGGAACTGGGAAATGTCGGTACCTGCGGCAAACGCCTTCTCGCCCTCACCGCGGATGACGAGCGCCTTGACCCCATCTTCCCCGCCAGCGCGCTCGCAGATCCGCGACAGCTCTGAATACATGCCAAACGTCAGGGCATTGCGCGCCCTCGGCCGGTTGAACGACACGGTGCCCACACCGTCGTTCACCTCATAAAGCAGTTCTGGCGCCTCGTCGGTCATCACACACCCTCCCCGTTCAGGCCCAAGCCCGGGCGATGAAATGAGGATTGTCGAACCCCCGCTCCTTTTTGCCGTAAGTGAGCGGGGCGCCGTCCTCGGTCACCACGCTGCCACCGGCGGCGGCCAAGATTGCCTGCCCGGCCGCCGTGTCCCACTCCATGGTGCGGCCCATACGCGGGTAAAGGTCTGCTTCACCTGCCGCCAGGAGGCAGAATTTCAGGGACGAGCCGGCGGAAATGGTCTCTTGCACACCGTGTTCTTCAAGGTAGGCATTGGTGCGTTCATCGCGGTGTGAGCGGCTGGCCACAGCCACCAGATTGCCCGCCTCAGCTTCGCGCACGGCAATAGGGCTCCAGCGCCCCTCGCTCACCGCAGCGAAGGGCTGAAGCTCGGCCTGCTCGGCACCCGCCCCGACCTGACCGCGGAACAGGCGCCCGCTCGCCGGGGTGTAGATGATACCGGCCACCGCCTGACCTTCTGAGATGAGACCGATATTCACCGTGAACTCCCCGTTGCGCGACAGGAACTCCCGGGTGCCATCTAGCGGGTCCACCAGAAAGAACAGATCAGCCACCTCGGGGATTTTCCCCTCCGCAGCCGCTTCTTCCGACACGATGGGAATGTCAGGGCAAATCTTTGCAAGTTCACGCAAAATCAGGGTTTCTGCCGCCGTATCGGCTTCGGTCACCGGGGTGCGGTCGTCCTTCAGGCGGGCTTCGGGATTGCGCTTGTAGATCTCCATGATCACCTGGCCGGCATTAAGGGTCACAGCGGTCAGATCATCGAATGTCTTAGGCGATAGGTG
>JBCDIP010000105.1:0-8262 GCA_038748855.1 Pseudomonadota bacterium | reverse complement strand
TGATAGACCGGTGCAGATAATCCACACCACCCACGAGATCGCCACACCGATCCGGAAAGGAAAGAGCAGATGAGCTTGCTGGTTGAATACAGCCTGAAGGAGGGCAGGGCCGAGGAACAGGCAGAGGCCCTGCGCACCTTCGTGGACGGTCTGAAGGCCCTCGGCGATCAGGGCTTCCATTACAGCGCCTTTGAAACCGATGATCCGACGCGCTTCATCGGGCTGCTTGAGTTCGACACCGAGGACGCCAAACAGGCTTTCATCAAAAGCGCGCCCTTCGCCGAATATCGCGACAACGCCCAAGACCGCTTCAGCGCCTCGCCAAACGCCACGCAAATCCGCTTGGTGGCCTCCACGAGAAGATGAATTTTTTCCCTTTTTGCCGAAAATGTTCTTGACTTTGTGCCTTGTTTGTTCTATATATGTTCCAGGAACGAGAACAGGGGATTATTGGGCGAAATGGCGAAAGTTACCTCACGATTTGTTTGTCAGTCTTGCGGCGCAGAGACCCGGAAATGGTCGGGAAAGTGCGAAAGTTGCGGCGAATGGAATTCGATTTCCGAAGAAGCGGTCACCTCGGCCTTGGGCGGCGGAACAAGCCCCAAAGGCCGCCGCATCACGCTCACTGGGCTCAAAGGGGAGGCGGAAGCTCCGCCACGCCTTGCCACCGGAATTGGCGAGCTTGACCGGGTCACCGGCGGTGGGCTTGTGCCGGGCTCTGCCTTGCTGGTGGGCGGGGACCCAGGCATCGGCAAATCCACCATCCTGCTCCAGGCCGTGGCCAGCCTCTCCAAGGCGGGCCCGCGGGTGGTGTATATTTCCGGCGAGGAATCGATCGCTCAGGTGCGCCTGCGTGCCGAACGGCTGGGCATAGCGGATGCAGATGTGCTCCTGGCGGCGGAAACCAACGTGCCCGATATCCTGGCCACCTTGTCCGACGGACCAGCGCCGGCGGTGGTTGTGATCGATTCCATCCAGACCTTGTGGACCCCCGCCATCGAATCGGCCCCAGGTACCGTCTCTCAGGTACGGGCCACCTCAGAGGCCCTCATCCGCTTTGCCAAGCAACGCTCCACCTGCCTCATCTTTGTGGGCCACGTCACCAAGGAGGGCCAGATTGCCGGTCCCAAGGTGATCGAGCATATGGTGGACACGGTGCTCTATTTTGAAGGCGAGCGCGGCCATCAGTTCCGTATTCTCAGGGCCGTGAAGAACCGCTTCGGCGCAACCGACGAGATCGGCGTCTTCGAGATGTCCGATGGAGGCCTGCGGGAGGTGGAGAACCCCTCCGCCCTCTTCATGGGCGAGCGGGATGATCCTGCCCCCGGTTCGGCCGTCTTTGCCGGCATGGAAGGCACTCGGCCTCTCCTGGTGGAAGTTCAGGCCCTGGTGGCGCCCTCAGCGCTCGGCACCCCCCGGCGCGCGGTTGTGGGCTGGGAGGGGAGCCGGCTCTCCATGGTGCTTGCCGTGTTGGAAGCCCATTGCGGTGTGGTGATGGCGGGTCATGATGTTTACCTGAATGTGGCCGGCGGCATGAAAGTGCGCGAGCCTGCAGCAGATATGGCCGTGGCGGCCGCGCTGGTGTCCTCGCTCACCGGCGCGCCGCTGCCGCGCAATTCGGTTCTGTTTGGCGAGATCAGCCTCTCCGGAGCTGCGCGCCCGGTGACCCACGGCCAGGCGCGGCTGAAGGAAGCAGCCAAGCTCGGCTTTGAACATGCCATCTTCGCCCAGGGCGGCAGCCAGCAGGTGACCATTCCTGGCGAGATGACCGGGCGGCCGGTCTCCAATCTGGCTGATCTGGTGGCCATGATTGCCGCCCAAGCCTCTTCTCAAGCCCCGCCACAGGTCCCGCCTAAGCCCCAGGTTAGCGAAGATGTTCTGCATGATTTCATGCCGTCTTCGGCGCCTGAGGCCCACTTGGCCCAATAGACCCATTCCGGTCGACGCGCGCCGGGCAAGAGGTGTTCATCGCACAAGTCGGCCAAATCAGGCGAAGCACATCGCTCTCATTGGTTTTGGCCTTCTGGTGGCACTATTGTTGCATATGCAACGAGCGCTTGCTTTTTGCTTGGCAGTGCTTTTATTAGGCCCCAGACAACCATGCGGGTGCGGGCAATTGTCTGTGTGGGACCGATTGCAGAACGAAATTCTGGGCTAAACCACAATGCCGTTTCAAATTCTCGATATTGCCTTGATCGGCATCATGCTGATTTCTGGGCTTTTGGCCTTGATGCGCGGCTTCACGCGCGAGGTGCTGGCGCTGATCACCTGGGGCGGTGCGGCAGCGGCGGGCTATTTGGCCTATCAATCTGAACCGCTCCGACAGCTGTCGCGGCAGTACATCGAATCTGACATCGTCTCGCAGATCGCGCTTGTGGGTTCGGTCTTCCTGGTGGTTTTGATCGTGGTCTCCTTGATCACCATGAAACTGGCCGATTGGATCTTGGATTCCGGCATTGGTGCGCTGGACCGTACACTCGGTTTCGTCTTCGGCCTTGCCCGCGGTCTTCTGCTGGTGGCCGTTGCTTACATCTTCTTCATCTACTGGGTGCCGCCGGACCGTTCGCCTAACTGGGTGAAACGGGCGCAAACCTTGAGTTTCGTGGACCAGACCAGCACCTACATCATCGGCATTCTGCCCCCTGAAATCCAAGATGTGCTGTTGCCGAAAACCATTGAGGGCCGTCGCCGCGCAGGCGCCGTCTCCACCGGCAAGCAGGACAGCCAGAGCTTGGATCAGAATGAATCCGGCTCAACTGGGGACAGTTTGAATAATTCCAACCGCCAAGAGTTGAATCAGACTATAGAAAGCCAGCAATCGCAGTGAGTTTGCGCTAAGATGTCAACGTGAGGGATGCCGGGGGGCACATCTAACCATATGCGGAAAGGCAGCTTATCATGAGCAGCCAGGCACAGCCTGACACCCCGATTAAGGGCGCGCCGACTGAGTTTGAGATCGATTTTGCTGAAGACAAGCTGCATGAAGAATGCGGCGTCTTTGGTGTTTATGGCCAGGAAGACGCTGCCGCTCTGGTGGCGCTCGGGCTCCATGCCCTGCAGCACCGCGGCCAGGAAGCGGCCGGCATCGTCACCTACGACGGTACCAGGTTCCATGCCGAAAAGCGCATTGGCCTTGTGGGCGACCACTTTTCCAAGGAAGACACCATTGCCCGCGTGCCGGGTGCGTGCGGTATCGGGCACTGCCGCTATTCCACCACGGGCGCCACCGCTTTGCGCAACGTGCAGCCCATGTTTGCCGAACTCTCCAGCGGCGGCTTTGCCATTTGCCACAATGGCAATCTCACCAACGCCATGAGCCTGCGCCGAGAAATGATTAAAGCCGGCGCTATCTTCCACTCCTCATCCGACACCGAAGTGATCCTGCAGCTTGTGGCGCAGAGCCGGAAGGCTCGCTTTGTGGAGCGCTTCATTGAGGCGCTGCATTCCATCGAAGGGGCTTATTCTCTGGTCGCCATGACCAACAAGAAGCTGATCGGCGTGCGCGACCCTTACGGCATCCGGCCGCTGGTGTTGGGTGATCTGAACGGGGCACCGGTCTTGGCGTCTGAAACCTGCGCGCTCGATATCATTGGCGCCACCTTCGTGCGTGAGCTCGACAATGGCGAGCTTCTCGTCATCTCCGAGGACGGGATAGAGAGCCTGCGGCCATTCCCGCCCCATCCCAAGCGCCCGTGCATCTTTGAATACATCTACTTCTCCCGGCCCGATTCCATCCTGGATGGCAGGTCCGTCTATGAGTGCCGGAAGCGCTTTGGCTATGAGCTGGCCAAGGAGGCACCGGTGGATGCGGACGTGATTGTCCCGGTGCCCGATTCCGGCGTGCCGTCCGCTGTGGGCTTTGCCCAGGAGAGCGGCATTCCGTTTGAGCTCGGCATCATCCGGAACCACTATGTGGGCCGCACCTTCATTGAGCCCACTCAGCAGATCCGGGCCCTGGGCGTGAAGCTGAAACACAATGCCAACCGCGGGGCCATTGAGGGCAAGCGCATCGTGCTGGTGGATGATTCCATCGTGCGCGGCACCACCTCCATCAAGATCGTGCAAATGATGTATGAGGCCGGCGCCAAGGAAGTACACATGCGCGTGGCGAGCCCACCGATCAAGTATCCTGATTTCTACGGCATCGACACGCCAAGCCCGAAAGCTCTGATCGCCTCAACCCACACGGTTGAAGAGATCGCAGAGCATATCGGCGTCACCTCGCTGGCCTATATCTCCGTCGACGGCATCTACCGCGCCATGGGCTTTGATGGCCGTGACAATGCCAACCCGCAATTCACGGACCACAGCTTCACCGGCGACTACCCCACCCCGCTCACCGATATGGAGGGCCCGCACGCGCCAAAACAGCTGTCGCTGCTGGCCGAAGCCGGGTAGGGCCTCACCTCCATCAAACTGATCCGGTCGCATTATGGGTATCCTTGAGGGCAAAACTGCCGTGGTCACCGGCGCCTCCCGGGGCATCGGCTATGCGGTGTCCAAGGCCTTGGCGGCTGAAGGTGCCCACGTCATCGCTGTTGCGCGCACCGTCGGTGGCCTGGAAGAGCTGGATGATGAGATCAAGGAGGCCGGAGGTTCGGCCACCCTGGTGCCCCACGATCTGAAAGATGTGGACGGGATCGACCGCCTGGGCGCGGCGCTCTTTGAGCGCTGGAAGAAGCTCGACATTCTTGTGGCCAATGCCGGCATTCTCGGCCGCCTAACGCCGCTCGGCCACATTGAACCTAAGGAATGGGATGAGGTATTCGCCGTAAACGTCACTGCGAATTGGCGTCTTATCCGTTCGTTCGATCCGCTGCTAAGGGCCTCGGACGCAGGCCGGGCCGTGTTCATCACCTCAGGCGCGGCCACCAATTGCCGGGCCTATTGGGGCACGTACTCGGTGACCAAAGCGGCGCTGGATGCCCTGGCGAAGACCTATGCGGCAGAAACCAGCGCCACCAGTATCAAGGTCAACTTGGTCAATCCTGGTCCCTTGCGCACAGCCCTTCGGGCCAGAGCTTGGCCGGGAGAGGACAAAGAGCAGGTCCCGCATCCGTCCGTCTTTGCGGCATCGATCATCGATCTGGTGCGCCCGGAAATTGATACATCCGGCGCCTTCTATGCGTTCGAGGATGGAGCGCTCAAACTGGAGACCTGAAGGAGCCGAGATGACCGCACAAACGATCGCCGCCGCAATCGTCGAAACACGCAAGGCCCTCGGCAAGATGGAGGCCTATCCGGGCCCGGCTCCCGAAGATCTCAGCCAGGCGCTGGCCATCCAGGACGAAGTGGTGCGCCAGTTCGGCGAGCCCGTTGCGGGCTGGAAGATCGGCTGCACCAGCAAGACGGCCCAAGAGACCTTAGGCACGGACGGGCCCTTTTTCGGCCCCCTGATCGGCTCGCGGTTCTATGCCTCCCGCGCTCGGGTGGAAACCGCCCCCACATCGCTGCGCGTGGTGGAGCCGGAGATCGCCTTGCGCCTGGGCCGCGATATTGCGCCGAGGTCGGAGCCCTACAGCGTCGATGAGGTCATGGCGGCGGTGGAGACGGTGCATCCCTCCCTGGAAGTGATCGACCGCCGGCTGCCTGGAGGGTTTGCCGACGGCGTCTTGTGGCACGTGACAGATTGCGGCCTGAGCGATGCGCTGGTGCTGGGCGCGGGCACATCAGGCATTGCTGCAGACGCCCTGCCAGGCATTGCTGTTGAGGCCAGGGTTAACGGCGAGGTGGTGAGCACAGGCCATGGGCGCAACGCGCTGGACGGACCACAGCTCGCCCTTCAGTGGATCGCCAACACATTCTCCAGCCTGGGCCGCACCCTGGAAGCAGGGCAGGTGGTGAGCACAGGTCTGCTGACATCCATCTTCACGCTTAATCCAGGCGATGAGATCGAAGCTGAGTATGAGAAACTCGGAACCGTCTCAGCCAAGGTGCTCTAGCGGTCAAAAACCATTGCGCTGAATGCATCGGCAAGCTTGCCGCTGGCCGCACCAGGCAGCAGATCAGGATCATCGCCTGGGAACGTCTCTCTTATGATCGTCTCAACCTCTGAAAGCTTCGCGGGCACCGGCCGGTCGGTCACATCAAGCGCCCTTAACGCAATTGGCGCGAGGCTTGCCAACGTGGCGTCGAGCAAGGCCCCCGCGCGGTCCTGTTTCGTCCAGGCCAGGAACACCGGCGAGGCCACATCATTCTGACCAAAGCCTCCCGATTCACTGCCTGGCAGCAAGGTGGCTTGGGTCAGCATCCGAAGTTCTTCCTCATAGCCGGTGGCCGCCATGGCCAGGCACCCCAGATAGGGCAGGTTGCTGCCCTCTGGCTCAAGATGCTGTGGTAGCAACGATATGGCCCCATCCATCAGCTTGGCCGACATGCGTTCAGCCAGGATCGCCAGATTGGCATAGGCCGCTGTCACCTGGTCCATGGCCGCTGGGCTTTGGGCGTTGTGATAGCCACCGGTGCTGATCGCCTCGCCCAAAGGGCGCTTCTCGTCAGGCGGCAACACCACGGGGTTGTCGGACACCGCTGCAAGAGACTGTTCGGCAACAGCTTCCGCCTGGCTGACGGCCATCTGAGCCTGGCCCAGAATGCGCGGTGCAATCCGAAAGCTCACTGGCGCCTGGTAGGGTCGGCGCTCTCCGCCGTGCCCGCCTGCGATCAGCGTCTGCAGAATCTCCAGGGCCCAGCGGTCGTGGGGGTTGTTCCAAAGCTCCTGCAGCGCTTCGTCATAATGGCTGAGCGGAGCGTTGAAGCCTTCAATTGCTAGCGCCACGATCTTCGCAGCAAGGTCCAGCCGCCGCCGCGCACTCAACGCACAATCGGCGACCAGTGCGGTTGCTGCAGGTGAACCGTTGATGAGGGAAAGCACATCCTTCTCACCAAGCTCATGGCCCTTGGCCAGATCCATGAAGAGATGCGACAGGGACAGGATCTCGCCAGCACCGCCCTGACCCCGCGCCGGCACCTCCGGCAGCGGCCCGCCGCTGAGCATTCCGGCCACGGCTTCAGCAATGTGGGGGGAGAGGGCCGCGTGACCTTCCACAAAGTTGGCGAGCCTGGCAAACACCAGTGCGCGCGCCACCCGCTCCGGCACAGGATCGCCCCACGAGGCGGCGGCGGGACCGGGCGGGCGCTGGGCCTGGGCTTTACGTTCCTCCGGGCCGAGCCGCACCTTAGCGTGCTGCCCATATCCGGAGGTCACCCCGTAGATCACCACGTCAGGGTCATCGATCAGCTTTTCGAAGCGTGCCCGTGCCTCGGCCATGGCGCCGCGCGCCGCATCGCCGAACTGCACATCTTCGCCGTGCCACGCCACGCGGAAGCAGTTTTCAAGGGTGAGGTCGCCTCTCGTGTTGATCGTGACGGTCATCGGCGCCTCTACTTTATCGGTTAGCGGTCCTTGTCCACGTAAGGGTTCTTGCCCTTGCGTAAGGAGAACCTAACAGGCGTTCCCCAGATGTCGAAGTCCTCGCGCAATCCGTTCACAAGATAGCGCACATAGGAGGCGGGCATGTCGTCAGCCCGCTGGCAAAAGCCCACAAATGAGGGCGGGCGGGCCTTGGCCTGGGTCACGTAGCGCAGCTTTAGCCGGCGTCCGCGTGGAGCAGGCGGCGGATGGCGCTGCAGCATCTCATCCAGCCACCGGTTCAACTGGCCTGTGGAGACGCGCCTGTTCCAGGCTTCATAGACCTTGAGCACCGCAGGCAGGAGCTTGTTCACCCCGCGCCCCGTCTTTGCTGAGAGAGTGATGAGAGGCACGCCGCGAATTTGCGGCAGCAAGCGCTCGGTCATCTCTTGCAGGGATTTGAGGGCCTCGCGCTTTTCCTCCACCAGATCCCACTTGTTCACGGCAATCACAATGGCCCGGCCTTCCTGGGCCACAAGGTCGGCCAGCTGCAGGTCCTGCTTCTCAAACGGGATCTCCGCATCAATCAACAGCACCACCACTTCGGCGAACCGGATGGCGCGCAGACCATCGGCCACAGAGAGCTTCTCCAGCTTTTCCTTCACCCGGGCTTTCTTGCGGATCCCGGCGGTGTCAAACAACTTGATCGGCTGGTCTTTGTAGGACCAGTCCACGGAGATGGAATCACGTGTGATGCCCGCTTCAGGCCCCGTAAGAAGCCGCTCATCGCCCACAAGCTGATTGATGAGCGTGGACTTGCCCGCATTGGGCCGGCCAATCACCGCAAGACGCAACGGCCGGTCGGGACCCAGAGTTTCGCTCTCAGCGGCTTTTTCGCCGGTCTCCTCCTCTTC
>JBCDIP010000104.1:0-8280 GCA_038748855.1 Pseudomonadota bacterium | reverse complement strand
GTTTCTGGATGGCAAACTGAAGGCGCTCAGCCTCAGGCAGATCAAACACCGCCTTCAACGCATCCATGCGCGCGTCCAACCCGTTGCCCAGAGGCGAGCCGACCACCACGAACCCCGCCTCCCGCTCCAGCGCCCCGGCAATCTGACGGTCCAGTTCCAGAGCCGGGCCGGCGCCAAACAGTGCAGACACGTCAATCACCGGAACTTCCGCCATGGTGCGCACCTCTAATCGATCAATCCAGCTTTCCGATCACCCGCAAGCCTGTGTTCCAAACTCCGCCCTCCATGGCGAAACGTTAGCGATTATGGCGGGCGAAATCTATAGGCCGGCGCGCGCCAGGCCGATGCAGAAGTCTCCTGATGCAGGAATAGAAATTCTGAGTCTCATCAATCCCACGTTTCATGGCACTGTGGGCTGAAGGAGACCTCCACACGCATGACCTACCGGCTGCCATCACTCAACACCTTGCGGGCCTTTGAAGCGGCCGCGCGCCATCTCAGCTTCAAAACCGCAGCCGGCGAGCTCGGCGTCACCCCCGGCGCCGTCAGCCAGCAGGTGAAGAAGCTGGAGGGCTCTTTGGGCGTAGACCTCTTCCGCCGCCTGCCGCACGGGCTGCTTCTCACAGATGCCGGCGAGACCTACCTGCCCCGCATCACCCAGCTGTTTGAAGACCTGACCGAGGCCACAGAAGAGATCGCCCCTAAGCTGAACGGCAAGAAGTTCGCGGTCGGTCTCAGCGCTAAGGCCAAGGCCGCATTACCGGACCGGTGGCCGAATGGCGGCGATGAACTGAGCTCTTACGTGCGCGAGGTGATCCAGACCAGCGATGTGAGCCTCGTGAGAACCGGCGAGATCGATTGCCTGATCCAGCTGGGCGGCGGCCCTTTTGACGAGCTGACCGTATCGACGCTCGCCACTCAGAACGGCGCGCCGCTCACCTTCATCTGCAAGCCGGCCCTTGCCGAATGCCGGCAGTCCAAGGCCATTCTGGAGAGCTTACAGACCCACACCCACCGAAGACCTAAGGCTGAGGAGCTCTGAGTGCCGCCACAAAGGCGTCCAACTTCCCGACATCGAGCCGGTCAGCTGTGCGCACGCCCGTGCAGAGATCCACTCCAAACGGGCGCACCTGCCGAACCGCCTCGCCCACATTGTCCGGCTTCAGACCGCCTGCCAGAAACACAGGGCGCGGGCTCTGCTCCACAAACGCAGCACTCACAGCCCAGTCATGGGCCCTGCCCGTTCCGCCCAGTTGCGGCACCGCCGCGCTGGGCTGGCCGGAATCGAGCAAGAACGCATGCACATGTGGCGCATAGCCCGCGATGAAATCGAGCGCGGAGCGGTCCTCCACATGGATCACCTGCACCCGGCGCACCTGGGGACAAAGGCGCGCCAGCTTTGCCGCCTCATCGATGCCAATGTGCGAGACGATCTGGACCGTGTTGACACCGGTACGCTCAACATGGGCGGCAATCGCTTCGGCCGTCGTCTCAGACGTGAGCAGAAAGGTCGCAATGGGCGGCGGGACCGCAGCTGCGATCTCGGAGATCTCCCCATCGCTGATAGGCCCAGGCCCTGACGGCATCTGAGCTACCAGCCCCAAAGCATCTGCGCCGGCGGCAATCGCCATCTCAGCCTCTGCACGCGAGGCGATGCAGCACACTTTGAGGCGAACATGCATGGCGGCCTAGTCCTTGTCCGAGACCCCTGCCTCAGCGAACGTCGCCATGCCGCTATGGGTGGCAAGCGCCCCCTTGATCACGGCCACAGCCAGCGCGGCCCCGGACCCTTCACCCAACCGCATGCCCAGATCCAGAAGCGGCGCTTTGCCGATCTTCTCCAACATGTGCTGATGGGCGGGCTCTGCAGACTTATGCGCCGCCCAGCAGTGATCGAGCGCGCTTTCGTCCATGGCATGCAGCACGGCCGCGGCGGATGTAGCCACAAAGCCATCGATCAACACCGGGATCCGGCTCAGCCGGGCCGCCAGAATGGCGCCTGCCATGGCGGCGATCTCGCGCCCGCCCAGCCGGCGCAGCACCTCCAACGGATCGCCCAGCTGGCCGTCGTTCAATGCCACCGCCGCTTCAATCACCTTAGCCTTGTGCTTTACGCCAGCGGCATCGAGCCCAGTACCGGGTCCCACCCAGTCTTCAGCCTTTCCGCCATAGAGCCCGTAGGCAATGGCCGCCGCAATCGTGGTGTTGCCGATCCCCATCTCGCCGATGCAGAGCAGATCGCACCCGCCCGCAATGGCCTCCATGCCATAGGCCATGGTGGCCGCGCACTCCGCCTCGCTCAAAGCGGGTCCCTTGGTGATGTCCTCCGTCGGCATCTCCAACGCCAGCTCAAACACTTTCAGCCCAATATCAAAGGCATCGCAGAGCTGGTTCACCGCCGCCCCGCCGGCAGAGAAATTAGCCACCATCTGCGCCGTCACCTCAGCCGGGAACGCGGAGATCCCTTGCGCCACAACGCCATGGTTGGCGGCAAACACCGCACACAAGGGCCGCGAGATCGCCGGCACCGCCTCGCCCTGCCATCCGGCCAGCCACACAGCCACCTCCTCAAGCGTGCCCAGAGATCCCGGGGGCTTGGTGAGCTGGCCCTGACGCTCCAGCGCTGCGGCGCGAGCGGCCTCGTCCGGGCCCGGCACCTGCTTGACCAGATTGCGAATATCGTCGAAGGGAAGACCCGATTTGGCGGCAGCGTCCATCAGCATACTCCAAGACAAGCTTCAGCGCAGACAATTGCGCCCTTGCGCCCTATACCCCCCTGCCGCGATAAAGGCGATAGCAATGAGAGACGATATGGACATTGAAAGCGGCAGGCGCGGTCAAAACTGGCTGAACAATACGCTGAACAGCATCATGTTCCTCAGCCGCGTGCCCGTTCCCGGCGCCCCGCCCCACCCGGCGAGCATGGCCTCGGTCATGGGCGCCTTTCCCCTGGCAGGCCTTGTGATCGGCCTCATTGGCGGTGTTGCCTGTGCGATTGCCCTAGGCATCGGCCTGCCGCCCCTGGTGAGCGCGGTGGCCACCATCGCCTTCATGGCGCTGATCACCGGCGGCCTGCACGAAGACGGGCTGGCCGATGTGGCCGACGGCTTTGGCGGCGGCCAAACCAGAGAGCGTAAGCTGGAGATTATGAAGGACAGCCGCATCGGCACCTACGGCGTGCTGGCCCTCATTTTCGCGATGGCACTGAAGATCACCGCGCTTGGCGCCATTTTGCAGAAGGATGTGGGCTTCTGGGCTCTTCTTGCCCTCTTTGCCGCCACCGCCGCCTGGTCGCGGAGCCTGTGCGTGACGCTCATGGCCACCACCCCCAATGCCCGCGGCGAGGGTATCGCCGCCATCGTGGGCCAGCCCGGGGCTGAGGAAAACCGTACCGCTCTCAGCCTCGGCGCCATCGCCGTTGCGCTGCTCATCTGGTTCGCCTTTGGCCTTTGGGCCACCCTTGCCGTTTTCGCAAGCTCTTTGGCCGCATTTTGGCTGGTCCGCGCGCTTGCACTTCGCCACATTGGCGGGCATACCGGCGATGTGGCCGGCACGGTTCAGATCACCGCGGACACCGCCATGCTGATGGCCCTTGCCGCGGCGCTTTGAACGCTTATGTTTACGTTTCTCCCATTCTTCGCTGGGATAATGGCGCTATGAACGATCAGGTTTCGCCTCGGGCCGACAGCCCATGCATCAAGATTTGCGTGGTCGATCCGGAAACGGACCTGTGCATCGGTTGTGGCCGCACAACGGCGGAGATTGCAGGCTGGCTGCGCATGGGCCCGGACGAGCGCCGGGACGTGCTGGGCACCTTGCCTGACCGTTTGGCGACCATGACCCGCCGCAAACGCCGGAAGGGCGGTGCGCGCGCCAAGCGAGGAGAGCTGAAGGATGATATTCGCGCTGGCTAACGGTGCTCTGATTGCAACGGCGCTGGGCCTGTTCTTTCTGGCCGATCCCAATACCTTCTTCTGGTTCTTGGAACCGGCCCACAGCCGCTACGGCTTCTTCTTCGCGCTCGTCCTGCTGTTTGCGGCGGCTGAATGGATCAACGCCCAGCGCTATGAGAGCGCGGTGCGGCTGATGACCTCCTGGGGCACCACGCTTGTGGCCATAGCCGTTTTGGGATTGCAGTTCCTGCACACGGTGGACCTTAAGGCCCTCGTCAACCCGGGCCCCGCCACCGAGGCCGCTCAGACCGCCAACACTCCGCCCAAAAAGCGCCCAGCCAAGCAAGCCGCCGCCCCCCTCCAGCAAGCCACCACCTATGGGGAGGTGGAGATCAAGGCCCGTAGAAACGGCAACTTCTACACCCGCGCCAAGGTGAACGGGTCCAGCGTGCGCGTGCTCATCGATACCGGGGCCACCTTCGTTGCCCTCAGATACGAGGACGCCGAAGCCCTCTCGCTTGATCCGCTGAACCTGGACTACACAGTTGAGGTGAACACCGCCAACGGCGTCTCCTATGCCGCGCCCGTCGAGCTCGACGAGGTCACCATTGGCGGCATCACGGTCAACGATGTGGAAGCCATCGTCACCAAGCCCGGCACCATGCACATCACGCTTCTGGGCATGTCCTACCTTGGGCGCGCCGGCGGCTTCCGGGTGGAAGGCGACACCTTGGTTTTGGGCAACTGACCGGCCCCGATCTTGCATCGCCCCAATAGTTTCGTGATTTCGTGTATAAGCTGGCGCCTAGCCCCCCGTTTGAGGACCCTTTCACATGCTCTCAGCCCCCCGTACCGACCTTCGCCCCAATACGCCTGAATATGAGCGCCTGGCGCTGGTGAAGCCCACCGGCTTTCGCGAATATGATGCCCGCTGGCTGTTTGAGGAGGAAATCAACCTCAACGGCATCCAGGCTCTGGGCTTGGGGCTGGGCACCTATCTGCACCAGCGCGGTGTCGATCCTCAGATCGTGGTGGGCCATGACTTCCGCGGCTATTCGGCCTCCATCAAGATGGCCCTCACCTCCGGCCTGATGGCGGCCGGTTGCACGGTCCACGATATTGGCCTGGCGCTGTCGCCCATGGCCTATTTCGCCCAGTTCGCCCTTAACGTTCCCGCGGTCGCCATGGTCACCGCCAGCCACAACGACAATGGCTGGACGGGCGTGAAGATGGGCTGCGAGCGCCCGCTGACCTTCGGGCCCGACGAGATGGGCGCACTGAAGGAGATCGTGCTCGCCGGCGCCTGGGAATACCGTTCCGGCGGGGCCCTCAACCACGTGACCGATATGGCCGAGCGCTATATGGCCGACCTCATCAAGGATGGGCCCATCAAACGCAAGCTGAAGGTGGTCGCCGCCTGCGGCAACGGCACGGCAGGCGCCTTCGCGCCGGAGGTCTTGGAGCGGGTGGGCCTTGAGGTCATCCCGCTGGACGCTGAGCTTGACCACACCTTCCCGCGCTACAACCCCAATCCGGAAGACATGGAGATGCTCCACGCCATGCGCGACAAGGTGCTGGAAACCGGCGCCGATGTGGGGCTTGGCTTTGACGGGGACGGCGACCGCTGCGGCGTCGTCGACAATGAGGGCAACGAGATCTTCGCCGATAAGGTGGGCGTGATGCTGGCCCGCGACATCTCTGCGCACACGCCCGATGCCCGCTTCGTGGTGGATGTGAAATCCACCGGTCTCTTTCTGACCGACCCGGTGCTCAAAGCCAACGGCGCCAAGACCGACTACTGGAAGACCGGCCACAGCTACATCAAGCGCCGCACCACGGAGCTGGGCGCGATCGTCGGCTTTGAGAAGTCCGGCCACTTCTTCTTCCGCGAGCCCTTGGGGCTTGGCTATGATGACGGCCTGGTCTCCGCCATCGCGGTGGCGCGCATGCTGGACCGGGCGGGCGATAAGACCATGGCGGACCTCTACCGCGACCTGCCGCAAACCTGGGGCACGCCCACCATGTCGCCCCATTGCGCCGATGAAGAGAAGTATGAGGTGGTGGAGAAGGTTCAGAAGCACTACCAGCGCATGGCCTCAAACGGCGAGCGCGTGGCGGGCCAGCCGATCCGCGAGCTGATCACCGTGAACGGCGTGCGCGTTGTCCTGCAAGACGGCACCTGGGGGCTGGTGCGCGCCTCGTCGAACAAGCCGGAGCTGGTGATCGTCTGCGAAAGCCCCACGGCGGAAGAGAACATGCAGGCGATGTTCAAGAACATCGACATGCATCTGGCCGGATATGACGCTGTGGGGGAGTATAACCAGAAGATTTGAGCGGGCCGCCGCTCCGTCATCCCTGCCCCCCTCCGTCATCCCCGCGAAGGCGGGGATCCACACCAGCGATAGTCCTGGCCTAACCCCATGGATGCCCGCCTTCGCGGGCATGACGGGGAACGGTGCGCGAGGGGGCTCTGTCTCGCACTCCACACCCCCAAAAAGTCATGTCACCTGAATGCAACAACGAGCAAAAACCACGGCCAAAGACCGACCAAATTGTGGCGCTCGGATGTCTTTCGCAGTAGCCTTCCTGTCAGCGGTATGTATTTGGGACGCGTTGGCAATGAAAAAACTGCTCGTTACAGCACTGGCTGCACTCTCCTTCTTCGGATTGACTTTGAACGCCCAGGCTGAGGGCGAACCGCCACGTTTTGAGGGCATTTACGGCGGTTTGTTTGCAGCTTACGGCATCATGGACGGCACCTTTGTCTACAATGGCATGGCGCGGCCGGACTTCGATCTGAACGGGCCGGGCGCCGGGGTAAACGGCGGTGTCAACTGGACCAACGACATGTGGCTGTGGGGCCTTGAGGCGGACGGGCAGACGCTGGGGATGCAGGACACGGATACCTGTAATGGCGGCTGCAACGTGACCGTCGAGACAGACGGGGTGGTGACGGCCAGGGCACGGGTTGGCGTTTTGTTCGGTGAAGACCGGCAAATGGCCGCCTATGCCACGGGCGGCGCCGCCCTAGTCTGGCTCGGCATCCGCAACAATGGCGGCGCGGGCGAGACCACCCAGCCGGTCGAGACCACGTTTGCCGTGGGCGGCGGCGTGGAAGGCTATCTCTTCGGCACCGACTGGATGTCCACGAAGCTGGAATATCTTTATGTGGGCGTCGACCTCACCAAGCGGGGCGTGACAGTGAACACCGGCGACCGCGGCGATTTCGGCTTTGAAGGGCTGCACCTCATCCGGTGGGGGCTGAATATCCACTTCAACTGAGGCCGCGAACCGCAAACTCAACCACTAAGGCCAAATAGCGCTGATTTCGCTTTGAGATCAGCGCTTTACGCGAAATTGGGTTCGTTCGGAAGTTCCGATCTTAAGTGGCACAACCTGACGCGCGGCCAGGTTGAAGCGCCCGTACGCACTCACTCTTCTTTGGCGCCGGCGGCACACTTGTCGTGGCTCTTGTTTTCGTCTTGCGCGCAGAACTTCTGCAGCTTGGTTTCCGGCGTGCCCATTTTCACCGGCTCGCTGCCGGTGTCTTTTTTGTCTTCTTTGGCTTGCTCTGTCACCTTGTCGGATTTTTGACCTGAGGCGGGGTCTTGTGCCGCCAGGTCTGGGACGAGCGCGGCGTTCATCAGAACCAGCCACGCTCCCAGAGCAAGGGCTATCCGTCTCATCCGCAGCTGCGTTGGCAGGAGGTTTTCTGCCGCCGCTTGATGTTGCCGGTGTAGGTGTCCACGAACTCGTTGTAGCACTGGCCGGACACTTTCACGTGGCGTTTCATGGTGCGTTTGTCAGGCATGAACTTCTGACACACCACCACGGCAAACTGGCTGTTCTGCGCCAACACGCGGTTGGCCAGGGTGCGGATTGAGGGCTTATGCATCAGCGGCGCGGTGGGTTTGATAGCCGCATGGGCCGTGCTCACCAGGGAGGGCAGCTTGAGCGGCAAGAGGGACGAGACTTCCGTTTGTTTCAGGATATCGTCGATGAGGATGCCGCGGATGGAGCCTTTATAGTGGCCATCCTGGTTGGGCACTTCGATGCGCACCATGATGTCGCCGGTGGGGCAGATGGTGCCGTCCACTTTGACGTTCTGGGGGTTTTCCACCCATTCAAAGACGGATTCGGTGCATTTGAGGTTGCGCGACCAAAACTTCGATTGGGTATCGGCTTCGGCCATTTGTGAGGGTTTGAGCCCGTTCATGAACGCTGTGCCGGCATTTATCCATTCGGGCACGGCGGTCAGAACTGCGATGGCCAGGGAGGGGTAGATAACAAGCCACTGCCAAAAACGCTTTGGCTTCCCTGAGGTTTCACCGCGCTCAGAGTTTGTCGTATCAGACATGAGATCACCTCCGAGGGTATTTGGTTCCTT
>JBCDIP010000103.1:0-8312 GCA_038748855.1 Pseudomonadota bacterium | reverse complement strand
TTGCTTGCTCGTTGGGGCGTCCGGCAGCTGTAAGATGGCCACGCCGGCGACGATGAGAACGAGCCCCGCCAATTCGCTTGAGGAGTAACTCTCGTTCAAAGCCAACTTGGCGAAGGCCGCAACAAGCACGCATTCAAGACCGATAATGATCAGATAGACCTGACCCATATTCTCTGTCTTCAGCACAAACATCTCGCTCGCAACGCCGATCAGCAGCGTCAGCACAATCAGGGCTGATAGCAAGAAGGTGTGATGGCTGTTCATCCACAGCTTCATGAAGTAAGTAGCCGCCACGTAGGCGCCAGCAGAGATCAGCAGTAAGAGCAATGCACTTAGATCTATGTTCTGCATGACACCGGACCTCTGACCAAAAGGGTGTTCGCGACGGCTACTCACGCACCAAACTTCATGGGGGAGAGTAGGGCAGGCAGAGGCGGCGGGCTATGACGTGGGTCACAGGCCAGGTGCTCCGCGCCCTTGCGAACGCGAGGGCCCATAGCCGGGACCGTTTCCTTGGCTCAGAAGGTCCTCGCGTTCGCAAGGACGCGGATGGACAGACGTCAGCTCACAACCCGCGGGTCCATCGGCGTCGACCCTTTAAGCCCCAGAATGTCCTCCAGCACCTTGGCGCCGCGGATGGCTTGGGCATCGCCGCGGGGCGGACCGACCACCTGGATGCCCACGGGCAGCTCCTCAGCGGTAAACCCAGCAGGGATCGAGAGGGCAGGGCAGGCCACATTGGTGATGGCATAGGCAATGGCGAGCCACTCCACATAGTTGCCGAAGTCCTGACCATCACAGCGTTCCACAAAGCGCTGCTCCACCGGGAAGGGCGACACGATGGTGGCCGGGCACAAGAGAAGATCATAGGTTTCAAAGAACGCCCGCGTGCGGTTGAACATCGCGGTGCGCTGATGTTCGGCTTTGACGATATCAGCGGCGGTGAGCTTCAGCCCTTGTTCGATGTTCCAGATCACGTCAGGTTTCAGCTGGTCGCGATTGTTCCGGTAATGCCCGTCATGGCCCGTGGCGAAGGCGACGGCGCGGAGTGTCTGGAAGCACTCGTGCGCTTCTGAGAGGTCCGGATGGGCTTCTTCCACGATCACGCCAGCCTCCTCAAACCGGCGCGCTGCCGCCATCACGATCTCGGCGACTTCAGGCTCGACCGGTGTGACCCCCAAGTCACGGCTCACCGCGACCCGCTTCGGCATCCAGTCGCCACGCGCCACTTTGAGGTAAGACGTTCCGTCATAGGGCAGGGAGATGGGGTCGCCGGCCTCTTCGCCGCGCATGGCGTCGAACAGAAGGGCGAGATCCTCAACAGTGCGCGCCATGGGCCCTTCCACGCCCATAAATCCATTGATCTTGCCGCCCCGGGTTGTGGCGACGCGGCCGGGCGAGGGGCGCATGCCCACAATGCCGCAGAAACTGGCTGGATTGCGCAGCGAGCCGCCCATGTCAGAGCCATGCGCCACCCAGGCCATGCCCGTGGCGAGCGACACAGCGGCCCCGCCGGAGGAACCGGCGGCTGAGCGCGAGGTGTTCCAGGGGTTCAACGTGCGGCCGAACACTTCGTTGAAGGTGTTGGCACCGGCACCGAATTCCGGCGTGTTGGATTTGGCGTAGATCACCCCGCCTTCACGCTCCAAATGACTGACCAGAATATCGGATTCCTCCGGCACCCAGTCGGCATAGATGGGCGAGCCCATGGTCGAGAGTACGCCCTCTACAGCGGCCAAATCTTTGATCGGCACCGGCATGCCGGCCAGCTGTCCCCGCTCGCTGGTGGGTAAGGCCATCAAGCCGTCCGCATGCTTGCGCGCCCGGTCAAAACAGAGCGTCGGCAGGGCGTTCACCGCGCCATCCACTTCACCGATCCGTGCCTCCAGCGCATCCAGCAGGTCATGGGGCGTCACGTCGCCCGCCTTCAGCGCCACGACAATTTCGGTTGCGTCTTTTCTGATCAGTTCATCTGACATTTTGATTGTTCCTCGCCCAATTCCGCTCTACCACTTGGAGGGTGCTCTTCATGCGGTGTCTCTAACGCGCTAGCATAGAGCACACATCAGCGTAAGCCCTCAAAGGATGAATTCTATGGACCAGCTTTCCAATATGGCCGTTCGGGACATCGAAACGGTGATCCACCCCTACACAAATCTGGCTGTGCACCGGGAAGAAGGTCCCTTCATCCTGGAAGAGGGCAAGGGCATTTACGTCTACGACGACAAGGGTAAACCCTACATTGAGGGTCTTTCCGGCCTGTGGTGCACCTCGCTCGGATATGGCAACGAGGAGCTGGTGGAGACCGCTGCCAACCAGATGCGCCGCCTGTCCTACACCCACATCTTCGGCGGCAAGTCCAACGACATGGCCATCGAGCTGGCGGAAAAGCT
This sequence comes from Pseudomonadota bacterium, assembly GCA_038748855.1. Lineage (GTDB taxonomy): Bacteria > Pseudomonadota > Alphaproteobacteria > Rhizobiales > CAJQND01 > JAAEUE01. The sequence goes on along the minus strand of JBCDIP010000103.1, from coordinate 5,919 downwards.
CAAAGAGATCGTGCCGTGCGAGGCCTCCAAAATGCTGTTCTGCACGTCCGGCTCAGAAGCCAACGACATGCAGGTGAAGCTCACCTGGTATTACAACAACGCCAAGGGCCGCCCGGAAAAGAAGAAGATCATCAGCCGGATCAAGGGCTATCACGGGGTGACGGTGGCCTCCGGCTCGCTCACCGGCCTGCCACCGGTGCATGCCGATTGGGACCTTCCCATCAAGAACATCCTGCACACCTCCTTGCCCCACTATTACCGCTTCGGCGAAGACGGGGAGACGGAGGAAGAGTTTTCATCACGCATGGCCGCCGACCTGGAAGAGATGATCCAGCGCGAGGGCCCTGAGACCGTTGCCGCCTTCATCGCAGAGCCGGTGATGGGCGCAGGCGGGGTGATTGTGCCGCCGGAAGGCTACTTCCCGAAGATCCAAGCCGTGCTCGACAAATACGATGTGCGCTTCATTGCCGATGAGGTGATTTGCGGCTTCGGTCGCACGGGCAATTGGTTCGGCACGGAGACGTTCGGCATCAAGCCCACATCCGTCTCAATGGCCAAGGCTATCACGTCGGCCTACTACCCGCTGGGTGCGATCTCCATTGAAGAGGATCTCTACCAGGCCATGCTGGAGCAGAGCAAAAAGATCGGCACCTTTGGCCACGGTTATACGTACACGGCCCATCCGGTGGCCTCGGCGGTGGCGCTGAAGACGATTGAGATCTATGAGCGGGACGGTGTGATCGAGCATGCCAAGAAGATGAGCCCGATCTTCCTGGAGCGCTTCCATAAGCTCAAAGACCATCCGCTCGTGGGCGAGGTCAGGGCCGTGGGCATGATCGGTGCGTGCGAGCTGGTGGCGGACAAGGCCACCAAGCGCGCCTTCAACCCGGCCCATCAGGTGGGCATCAATGGCGTTAAGTTCTGTCAGAAGCAGGGGCTGATCAACCGCATGCTGGGCGATGCTCTGGCGCTCTGCCCGCCACTCATCATCAAGGAAGATGAGATCCACGAGATGTTCGACCGCCTGGAAATGGGGCTGGACGATATCGAGGAATGGGTGCGCAAAGAGGGTTTGCGGGAGGAATAGCGCGTCCTTGCGAAAGCGAGGACCTTCTTTGCCAAGGGAAAGATCGAGCTTTGGGCCCTCGCGTTCGCAAGGGCGCGGGCGAAGCAGCCCTAAAACTCAAACCCGTTCATCGCCAGGTACACCAGTAGTCCCAGCGCCATCAGTGCTTGGATGATCATGATGGCGTACCAGATGTTCGGCCGCTGCTTGTGGGGGGTCTTCTCATCCACCACTTCCAGGCGCCCGTTGGAGCGTTCCTGCAGCCATTCCACCTGTGAGGCCGGCATCACCAGCTTCACATCCGGCGCACTTTTCAGCTCCAGCTCGTAGGACTTCGCGTTGAGGTACCAAAACTGCTTCCAGCCTTTGATCTCCGAAAACGGGATGAACAGCGGTTTGTGGAAGAAGTGGAAGGGCGGGATAATCCGCAGCGCCAACCCCATCTGATGGACCCCGATGGTGAGAAGACCGTTATAGGACTTTGAGGCAACCCCTTCGCCATAGGCCACCGCGTGCTGGAAATGACGGGTTTCCAGAGGCCGCTCCCAAGGGGCCTCATAGAACTAGCCCAAATAGCGCCAGTAGTGGGAATCTCTAAAGTATATCAGATACATAGCGCCGCAAAAGACGGTCATGCCGATGGTCATCAGCCAGGCGTGTTGGAGCATCTCTGCGATCATTTTGGGCCTCTCTCCGTTATGGAGAGAGGGTAGGAAAGAGCCGATAATTTCCGGTTAATCGCGGGTGAAATGGTCCCCGCGTCCTTGCGGAAGCGAGGACCTTCCGAGCCAAGGGCAAGGGGAGAGCTATGGACCCTCGCGTTCGCGAGGGAGCGGTTAGAGCGCGCTCTTCAGCTCCACCACACCATGTTTCTCGGTCGGTACAGCCAGAGTAATCGCGCCGCCCTCGGCCACTTTAGCAGTTATCGTTCCGGCAGCCTGGCTGGGGAGCTCGGCCACCGGCATGCTCTTAATCGCACCGTCTTTGAGCTCAACGCGCATCAAAGTGCGCCGGCCAGCGTCCGGCACGAACAACAGATCACCGCCCTTGCGTGCAACGGTGGCGCTCAACTCCTGCTCGCGCGAGCCGATCGCGTGGTTGGAAAAGCCATACTTCTTCGCCTTGAGCACAAGCTTGCCGTCCTGCAGGCTCCAGAACTGCAAGGTGCCGCCAATGTGCGGCGTCACCACAATGGCGATCTCCTTGGCCCCGTCGCCGTCATAGTCTGCAATGCCGGCCGGGTTGAGCCAGCGGTTGGGCGTGCCGATAAACGGGGTGCGGGCGATGCGTTTCAGACCGCCGTTCGCGCTGCAGGTGGCTCCGGCCGGGCCATAGACCGCCAGCGCCGCCCCCTGGTCCAGGCTGGCTTCCACAACCACGATCTCCGCGTAGTAATCCCCCTCAAGATCGACAATGCGCGCCTGGCGGTCCTCGAACACCAGGTTGTCATCCAGCACAAATTCCATCTTGTGGCCGCACGACGTGACGGCCACCAGGCTGCCCGCCTCAATGCCATCACCCAGAATGGCATGCCCATAGCGCGTGGTGGGCCGCGCCAGCCAGGCGCTCTTCAGATTGTGCTTTCCCGGTGAGATGACCGCATCCGGCAGGGCCCCTTCCGGCAGCTCGCCTGCCATGGCCGGAAAGGCCAGGGCCATGCCCAGGGCAGCGAGAAGGGCGTTAAAGCGTGGCAAGGGCCTGCTCCAAGTCTGCGATCAGGTCGTCTGCCTCTTCGATGCCGATGGAAAGCCGGATCAGGTTGGGCGCGACCAAGGAGTGCGGACCTTCCACAGTTTTGCGGTGCTCTGCCAGGCTCTCAACCCCGCCAAGGGAGGTTGCCGGCACAAACAGCTTCAGCGCTGCAGCCACCTTCTTTGCGTCTGCTTCACCACCTTTGACCAGCACAGACATCATGCCGCCAAACCCACCGGTCATCTGGCGTGCTGCAACGTTATGGCCGGGGTGGCTCTCAAGTCCCGGATAAAGCACGCTTTCCAGCTTTGTGTGATCTTTAAAATGTTTTGCAATCTTCAAAGCATTGCGGGAAGAGGCCTCAAATCGAACAAAAAGCGTGCGCATGCCCCGGAGCAGAAGCCAGGCCTCGAACGTGCCCAGGATGGAGCCGAGATATTTGCGATTGACGAAAATCTCTTCCCAGAACGGATTCGCTTCGCCACACACCAGGACGCCGGCGTTCACATCAGAATGACCATTCAGATATTTGGTGGCGGAGTGAAACACGATATCTGCCCCATGCTCCAAAGGCCGGGTGCTCACGGGCGTGGCCACCGTGGCATCCACGCCCAGCCGCGCACCGGCCGCGTGGGCCGCATTGGCAGCAGCAGCAATGTCAATCACATCCCAGGTCGGGTTCACCGGCGTCTCAATCCACACGATCGCCGTTTCACCGGGCCGGATGGCCTCTTCCAAAGCACCCGGCTTCGTCTGGTCGAACAGGGTGAGGCCAATGCCCCGGCGCTCGGCAATCATCCTGAGCCAGTCCTGGCCGCCATGATACATAATCTCCGGCGCCACCATGTGCTGGCCCGTGCGCACGGTCTCAAACAATGCGGCGAACGCGGCAAGGCCTGAGGAAAAGGCAAGTGCATCGGCCCCTTCATCCAGCCTGGCCAGAACCTCCTCCACCTTGGCCACGGTAGGTGAGCCATAGCGCCCATAGGAGTACTCGCCCAAAAGCTCGTAGTTTTCATCACGCCCAAACGTGGTGGAGGGTTGAATAGGGGGCACGACGCCGCCGGAAGCTTCATCGATGTAATGCAGCGCCTGGGCAACCAGCGAGCGCGTTGAGGGAAGGGTGTTGCTCATGAAGTGCTAAACGTGTTGACCGCCGTTAATGTGCAGCTCAGCGCCGGTCACATAACTGGATTGCTCGGTGCACAGGAAGTAGATGGCCTTGGCCACTTCTTCAGGTTGTCCGAGCCGGCGCATGGGGATGTCCTTGATCATGTTCTCCGTACCCGGTGACAGGATCGAGGTCTCGATTTCGCCTGGCGAAATAGAGTTCACGCGGATACCGAGCGGTCCGAAGTCTGCAGCCATCTCGCGGGTCAGCGAGGCGAGGGCCGCCTTGGAGGTGGAATAAGCCGCGCCCGCAAACGGGTGAACGCTGGACCCGGCAATCGAGGTGACATTCACCACGGAGCCCGTGGCCGCCTTCAACTCTTCAACCAGGCCGCGGGCCAGCATGATTGGGGCAAAGAAGTTCACCTGAAACACGGTCTTCCAATCATCGATGCCTGTGTCCAGGGCGTGCAGGCGTTGGCCATGATCATCCTTGGGCGAAATGGCGGCATTGTTCACTAACGCGTCCAGCCGGCTGCCCTGGGCCTTCAAGCGCTCGCGCATTTCGCGGATGCCGTCCTCCACATTTGCCGGATCGGCCAGATCGATCTGAATGTGGTCCTCCGGCCCCATCTCCCACGGGCAGTCTTCCGGGAAGCCATGCCGTGAACAGGTGATCACCCGCCAGCCGGCACTGGAAAACCGCTTCACCGCTGCATGGCCAATGCCACGGCTTGCGCCCGTCAGGATCAAGGTTTTCCGTTCGTCATTTCGCAGTTCGCTCATGGGAGGCTCTGCTCTTTCTTGCCGTTAGGGATAAAGGCGTTCCTTAGACCAGGCATCATCGGTCTTTTTGCGGCGAAACACCACCCGGTCGTGCAGCCGGAAGGGCCGATCGTGCCAGAACTCCATGTAGAGCGGCGCAATCCTGAAGCCAGACCAGTATTCCGGCCGCGGAACTGAGCCGATGGCATGCTTGGTCGCATATTTGGCCACCGCCTTCTCCAGCGCAAAGCGGCTCTCCAGGGGGCGCGATTGCTGGGAGGCCCAGGCGCCGATCCGGCTGTCGCGGGCGCGGGAATCGAAGTAGGCATCAGCCTCCTCGTCACTCACCACGGTCACCGTGCCGCGAACGCGGATCTGCCGGCGCAGCGACTTCCAGTGAAAGCAGAGCGCTGCGTTCGGTTGGGCCAGGATTTCCTCGCCCTTCTGGCTTTCGAAGTTTGTGTAGAACACAAAGCCGCTGTCTGCGAAGTCCTTCAGCAGCACCATGCGCACATTGGGCATGCCGTCCTGATCCACGGTCGCTACGGACATGGCGCTCGGATCGTTTGGCTCGCTTGTCTTTGCCAGTTCAAACCAGTCGGCGAACAGGCCGAACGGATCTTCCCGGTCTACAAAGTCGTCCTGCGGTATGGGGTCGTAACTCATACGTATGTGCTCGCCAGGTGGTCTCTTAGGGGGAAACTCATTTCATTATCCCGCGCCTTTGGCAACCCCGGCGGGGCGGTAACAAAATGAAACATTTCTCAATTCTTTCCAATCGGCCCCTTTTTGATAGATCGGCTTTGCACAATGTGTAGGATGCGCGCGATTTCTTAGGGGACTGTTTTAAAAATCTTGAGGTTGCGTGATGGGTGAACCTGGACCTTTGATGGCCGGTAAGCGCGGACTTGTGATGGGGGTTGCAAACAACCGTTCAATCGCATGGGGCATTTCTGAAGCATGTGCGCGTCATGGCGCCGAACTGGCTTTCACCTTCCAAGGCGAAGCGCTGGAAAAGCGGGTGCGCCCGCTGGCCGAATCGGTGGGGGCCTCGCTCGTGCTGCCGTGCGATGTGACCGATGCAGCGTCCATCGATGCCACGTTTGAGGCTATTGAGAAAGAATGGGGCTCGATTGATTTCGTGGTCCACGCCATTGCCTTTTCCGACAAGGACGAGCTCACCGGCCGCTACGTGGACACAACGTGCGCCAACTTCAACCGGACCATGGAAATCTCGTGCTATTCGTTCACCGCGATTGCCCAGCGCGCCGAGAAGTTGATGCCCG
>JBCDIP010000102.1:0-8412 GCA_038748855.1 Pseudomonadota bacterium | reverse complement strand
GTAACCCGCGTCCTTGCGAACGCGAGGACCTTCTGAGCCAAAGGGAACGCACGAGCTATGGGCCCTCGCGTGCGCAAGGGCGCGGATGTTAGCTCTTAAATCCCCAAGAAAGCAGGAACCTTCTCAGCCAAGCGCGCAGAGACGCCTATTTGCCGATCCCGGTCAGCATAATCGCACCAAGGCCACCAGCGGCATTGAAGCCCGTGTGTGCCGACACGCTCACCGGCTGCAGGTTCACCGAGCGCTGCCAGCCGCCAATCAGCACATTGGCGCCCAAGCCAACACCGGCAGCCGCCTCTGCCGCTGCACCCACGTAGGTGCCACTCAGCGCGCCAAAGTCCACATCTTGCGACGGCGCAAACACGGCCCAAACCAGATTGCCCTTGCCGGCAAAGCCAACGTCGGCACCGATCTTGATGATCTTGCCAGCATAATGCTCGCTAAGACCCCCTGACCGTTCAAACCGGCAGGAAAGCTCTTTAGAAGAGCCAATGATATAGCCAAAACCAGACTCGATCTGGCATTTCAAAAGGCCCACCTTAATGTCGGCCTTCGCCGCACCTGCGGCGGCCATCAGGGTTCCTGCCACAAGCAGAGCACACCCGGTCACGCGACCCAGTTTCATTCTTTTTGTCCTTTTAGAAAAAGGCACCGCCCAAACATCTCGGGTTTAACAGGCGGCCCCATACGTCATGCCGCCTTAGAAACCAGCTTCGAGGCAAGACTGAGGCACGGATGGGGCATTTTGTGAGCACCCGTCATTGCTCTTGCGCAGTGTCACATTAATGTCATACGAATTGTTGGAATCGTACTTTGTGCGGTCACATTTTGTCCCCATATGAGCATCTCGGCGTACAGTGTCTCAGCTCATGCGCCAAATCATGTGTTTCGGGATCAAAAATGAAAAGTGCTTTTCTGCTGAATCACTACGATGTCCACCAGGTTCCCCATGTGGTGCCATATGCATTCGAGCTCTCCGTGCGCCATCCTCAGTTTGAGGTGCAAATCCTGTCGCCCGCCGACGATCAACTGAGCTTTGCAGACCAGATCGGCCGCGCTTATGCGGGCCACAGGGTCAAACTGGTGAAGCTCCCGCTCTCGCAAGTGGCCCGGATGGCCGAACCCCTCGCCTCCAAGTTCTTCTTCGCCCGCAAGGTGATGACCCTTATTGAAAATAAGACGCTGTGGAGCAGCTTTGACGCCATTGTGGTGCCCGAGACCACCACAACACAGCTGCGCCGTCAGCCGGAGCTGGATCATGTGAAGCTGATTCGCGTCTGTCACGGTGCTGGCGACCAACGCGGTCGGGGCTCATTCGATAACCGGATGAAAGAGTTCGATCTGGTGCTGGTGCCTGGGCAAAAATACGCCAAGGAGCTGGTCTCTGACGGCCATCTGGAGCCGAATCGTCTCGCGATCTCCGGCTATACCAAATTTGAACTGGAGGGCAGCGGCCGGCTCAAGACCGCCCGGGACTACTTCCAAAACGACCGGCCCGTTGTGATCTACAATCCCCATTACAGGCGCAGCCTGTCTTCGTGGTGGCGCATGGGTCGCCAGGTCTTGGACTTCTTCTATAACTCGTCGCAGTACAACCTCATCTTCGCCCCCCACGTTCTCTTGTTCAAACGGCCCTGGGGCCGGGGTGCGCGACTGCCCAACCGATATAAGAATGCCCCCAACGTCCTGATTGATCAGGGCAGCGCAGCCTCGTGCGACATGCGCTATCTGGATGCTGCTGACCTCTACTTGGGCGATGTGTCTTCGCAGGTTTACGAGTTCATCCGCACCCCACGGCCTTGCGTCTTCCTGAACGCACATGGGGCCGACTACCAGCGTGATCCGTCCTATGCCAGCTGGGCCTTCGGGCCGGTGGTGGACGATGTTTCGGCCTTAAGCCAGGCCCTCAGCCAGGCCCGGTCCAACCCCGAGCACTTCAGGCTTATTCAAAAGGCGCGGTTTGATTACACATTTGCGGGCGCCGACACGCGCCAGGCCAGCTCCCGGGGTGCCGACATCATCGCTCAGTTCCTGAGCACCGGCACCATCTCGCCCCACTCTGAGGCCTGGCCGGCCAATGCCAACCTACTGCCCTTACCGGCGGTCAACTGTGCGTAGTCTGGCGAGGTTTTGAATTTCCGCTCTTAAGGATGCTAGAAAGCAGCCCATGAGCGAATCCGGGCCAGATAAGTCGGCAAAAGATGCGCGCGAAGAACGGCTGAAGCAGGCTCTTCGCGCCAATTTGAAACGCCGCAAGCAGCAATCCCGACTGAAGCAGCAAAAAGATCCCAAACCTGAGACCCCAAAAGCCGATTAGTCGCTAGAGCAACCCACGATCAGACCGAATCGTCTGATCGGGGACAAGTTGCCCGTCCATAACGATAATCTAGGGCAACTTCCGTTCAGATTGAGCGGAAGATGCCCTTGAATGTGACAAAGCGCACTTGCCCGAAAAGCGCCGTTTGTGCTTGTTAGGGACAACGAACGGCACCAGGTGTCAGCGCCAGCGGGGTCTGAGATTTGCATCACGCAAGACAGGCGGCCCTCTTTGGGCCACATCACACCTGGCAGCGGCCGCGCACACTTAGAGCAGGACTGATAAAACATATGGACAAGATCCGCATTCGAGGCGGCAACACGCTGTCAGGGGAAATCCCGATCTCCGGGGCAAAAAACGCAACCCTGCCCCTGATGATCGCCAGCTTGCTGTCGGACGAAACTCTCACCTTGCGCAACGTGCCGCGGCTGGCTGACGTTCAGCTCCTCAACCGCATCTTGGGCAATCACGGGGTGGATATGAGCGTGGACGGCAAACGGCCGGGCAAGTGCGGCCTGTCCGGCGACACGGTGCACCTGACCGCTCGTCAGATCGTCGATACCATGGCCCCCTACGAGCTGGTCTCAAAAATGCGCGCCAGTTTCTGGGTGCTGGGCCCCCTGGTGGCCCGCTGCCGTGAGGCCAAAGTCTCCCTGCCCGGCGGCTGCGCCATCGGCACCCGGCCGGTGGACCTCCATTTGATGGGCCTGGAAGCGCTCGGCGCCAATATTGATGTGGTGGGTGGATATGTTGTGGCCAGCGCGCCCAAAGGGCTGACCGGCGCTCACATCACCTTCCCCAAAGTCTCCGTTGGCGCCACCCACAATGTGCTCATGGCCTCCACCCTGGCCAAAGGGACAACCGTTTTGGAAAACGCCGCGATGGAGCCGGAGATCGGCGATGTGGCCGAATGCCTCAACAAGATGGGCGCCAAGATCAGCGGCATTGGCACCTCAACCCTCACCGTTGAGGGCGTCAGCCGACTGAACGGCGCCACCCACGAAGTTCTGCCCGACCGGATCGAGACCGGCACCTATGCCATGGCCGTGGCCATGACCGGAGGCGATGTGGTGCTCACCGGCGCCCGCGGCGATTTGCTGGAATGCCTGTTTCCGGTGATGGAAAAGGTGGGCGCCAGCATGACCACCACCAACAAGGGCATCGCCATCTCGCGCAATGGCCAGGGCCTGTCGCCGGTGGATGTGGACACCAGCCCCTACCCGGGCTTCCCCACCGATCTCCAAGCCCAGCTCATGGGTCTGATGACCAAGGCGCAAGGCACCTCGCGCATCCGCGAGACCATCTTTGAAAACAGGTTCATGCACGTGCAAGAGCTGGTGCGTCTCGGCGCAGATATCAGTCTGGACGGGGACACGGCCCTGGTGACGGGCGTTGATCGCCTGCAGGGCGCCCAGGTGATGGCCACCGATTTGCGGGCCTCTGTTTCATTGGTGATTGCCGGCCTTGCGGCAGAGGGTGACACGTTCGTCAATCGCGTCTATCACCTGGACCGTGGCTTTGAGCAACTTGAGAAGAAACTGTCTGCCTGTGGGGCGGATATTGAGCGGGTCAGTGCCTAAGCGGCCTCATCTCGCTCTAGTTTAGGGCTGGCGGCAATGGATTTACTAAAGCTCGGTGCGCTTGACGCGGACGATCTCAAGGTCATTTCTGCGCACATGCAGGACGCCTTGGTGCGCGTTGGCGACATTAAGTTTTTGGCTGGCGCTCATCGCTTTGCGCTTCTGGCGAACCGTTTCAACTGGGAAAAGGCGTCCGATAGGAGCGGCGAGTTCACACGGCGGCGCACAGGGTTGCATTTTAACACGGTGAAAGCGGTGCGCTCGTCGCGCATCAAACACACCGCCGACGATGCCATCCTGGAACTGCTGGCCATCAACTTTGAAGAAGACGATCCACCGTCCGGCAAAGTGCGGCTGGAGTTCGCCGGCGGCGGCGTTATTGAGCTTGATGTGGAATGCCTGGACGCCTGGCTCGCCGATCAAGGCTCCGAATGGGGCGCCTCGCGCAAACCCGAGCACGATCTTGACGCAGAACCAGGTTAGGGCGCATCCACCATGGCCATCCGACTGAACAGTGCCGATCCTCGGTTCGAACAGCAGTTCTCCGCCATGCTCGGCACCAAGCGCGAGGAGGCAGAGGATGTGAACGCCGCCGTGGCCGCCATCTTAGGCGACGTGCGCGCCCGCGGCGATGAGGCGGTGATTGAGTATACCGAGCGGTTCGACCGCTTTACCGTTGCCGATCTGGGCCTGACCATCACGGCAGACGAAGTGGCCGAAGCCGTCAAGCGCTGCCCGCAGCAAGTCTATGACGCGCTTCTGTTGGCCCATGAGCGCATCCGCGCCTTCCACGACAAGCAGCGCCCGGAGGCCATTCAGTATACCGACGAGGCCGGCGTTGAGCTTGGCCAGCGCTGGACCGCGGTGGATGCTGCCGGCCTCTACGTGCCGGGCGGCACGGCGGCCTATCCCTCCTCGGTTTTAATGAACGCAGTGCCGGCAAAGGCTGCCGGCGTTGAGCGCCTGTGCATGGTGGTGCCTACGCCCGACGGCATCACAAACGACCAGGTTTTGGCCGCCGCCGCAATCGCAGGGGTGGACGAGATCTATCGCATTGGCGGGGCCCAGGCCGTGGGCGCGCTCGCCTATGGCACCGAAACCATCGCCCCCGTCGCCAAGATCGTCGGCCCGGGCAACGCTTTCGTGGCCGCCGCCAAGCGCCAGGTGTTTGGCACGGTGGGCATTGACATGATCGCCGGACCTTCAGAAGTGCTGATCCTGGCGGACGGCGAAAACAGCGCCGACTGGATCGCCGCGGACCTCCTGGCCCAGGCAGAGCATGACGTGTCGGCCCAGTCGATCCTCATCACCGACAGCGCCGCACTTGCCGATGAAGTGGAAACCGCCGTGGAGGGCCAGCTGAAGACCTTGCCCCGGGCCGAGATTGCCGGCCAAAGCTGGCAGGACAATGGGGTCATCATCGAAGTGCCCTCGCTGAAAGAGGCTGTGAGCCTGGTGGACAGGATCGCGCCGGAACATTTAGAGATTTCAGCAACTATCGAAACAGAACTTGCCGCCGCCGTGCGCAACGCGGGCGCCATTTTCCTTGGCCCCCACACGCCAGAGGCCGTGGGCGACTATGTGGGTGGGCCCAACCATGTGCTGCCTACGGCCCGCTCGGCCCGCTTCTCATCAGGACTTGGCGTTCTGGACTTCATGAAGCGCACCTCCATCTTGCGCTGCTCGGCGGATGCCTTGCGCGAAATCGGTCCGGCGGCGGTGACGCTGGGGCGGGCGGAAGGCCTGGAAGCCCATGCCCGCTCCGTGGCGCTCCGGCTCAACATGAGCTGACGTGGCCATGACCGATGCTCCCCCCTCAAAGAACCGGTTGGTGGCCATTGACCTGGACGAGAGCGCCTTCTCCAACCCCTCCGCCGACATTGATCATGAACGCAAAGTCGCGATCTTCGATTTGCTGGAAGAAAACGAGTTTGCCGTGGTCGATGAAAGCAAGGCGGCAGAGGGTCCGTTCCATCTGACCTTGTCCATCGCAGACAACCGGCTGGTGTTCGACATTGCCGACCATCAAGAGCGCCAATGCGCGGTGTTTGGCCTCTCCATGTCGCCCTTCCGGCGCATCGTCAAAGATTACTTCCTGATCTGCGACAGCTATTTCCAGGCCATCAAGACGGCAACCCCAAGCCAGATTGAGGCCATCGATATGGGCCGGCGCGGCTTGCACAATGACGGCAGCGAGATCTTGCAGGCGCGCCTGGCCGGGAAGATTGAGGTTGATTTTGACACTGCGCGCAGGCTGTTCACGCTGATTTGCGTCCTGCATTGGCGCGGCTAACCGGCCGCCCCATGGCGCAAGACCTCCCCTCCGCCGTGCTCTTTGCCTGCACACAAAACGCCATCCGCTCGCCCATGGCCGAAGGCCTCATGCGCCATTTCTACGGCCACCGGGTGTTCGTGGCCTCTGTGGGGGCGATCACCGGCGAGCTGGACGGCTTTGCCGTGGCGGTGATGGAGGAACTGGGCATCGACATTTCCGGCCACCGGCCCACCAGCTTTGATGATTTGGAGGACACCTCATTCGACATCATCATCTCGCTCTCGCCGGAAGCCCAGCACAAGGCGGTGGAGCTGACCCGCACCATGGCGTGTGATGTGGAGTATTGGCCAACGCTCGATCCCACCTTTGTCACCGGCAGCCGCGAGCAGATCGTCGACTCATACCGCTCCACCCGCGATGGCATTTTGCAGCGGATCCGCCAGCGGTTTGGCCAGATTTCCGCGCCGGTGGTCTAGGGGGAGCTTTAAGGTTATGCACTCTGTGACACCCCGGTCCCTTGATTTTCTCCGCGCGGTTCAGCATTGTCCGCCGTTGTTGTTCCCCGAAAAGGTATTGAGTCGTTCATGAATGACGTGCGCGTCAAACTTGTCCTCGCCAGCGCCTCCCCGCGCCGGCTGGCACTATTGGATCAGGTGGACCTTGCGCCTGATCTGATGCACCCCACGGACATTGATGAAGAGCCCAAGAAGCGCGAAACCCCGCGCGCCCTGGCGTTACGCCTGGCGAAGGCGAAGGCGGAGGCAGCGGCCAGGGCCACCCAGGTGCGCGAGCTGGGGCCCAACACGTTCGTATTGGCCGCCGACACGGTTGTCTGCGTGGGCCGGAGGGTGATCCCAAAGCCTGACCGCATTGAGGAGGCCGCAGCGGGTCTGCGCTTGCTCTCCGGGCGCGCTCATAAGGTGATCACCGGCATTTGCCTGATTGCGCCGCAAGATCAGATGCGCAGCCGGTTGGTGGAAACCAAGGTGCGCTTCAAGCGCCTCAGCCGGGATGATATTGAGACCTATCTGATGAGCGATGAATGGCGCGGCAAGGCGGGCGGCTATGCCATTCAGGGCCGCGCTGAGGCCTTTGTGCGCATGATCAACGGCTCATACTCCAATGTGGTGGGTCTGCCGGTCTATGAGACCATCGCGCTGCTGCAGGGCAATGGGTATCCTGTGTATTTCTCTTGGCTGAACGCGGGCGATTGAGGGGGAGAGATGTGATGTCTGAAGAGCCCACCGGCAGCGCAGAACCGATCCGGCTAAGACCCCGGCGCGCCTGCCCGATTTGCCAGGCGCCGTCTAAGCAGAAGTATCATCCTTTTTGTTCGGCCAGGTGTGCGGACGTGGACCTGCACCGCTGGCTTGGCGGAGCGTATGCCATTCCGGCTGAAGACCCACCGGATTTCGAAGAGGCTGGAAGCCTGGGAGAGGTGGAGAGGCCAGAATAAATATTTCCGTGATCGGGTTGCGGCACGGGTGGACAGACGCACCACAAAACCCTATAAACGCGCCGCTTCATGAACGCTGGCTTCAAACGGCTGGCGCTGATCTTAGCAAGCCCAGGTAGCTCAGTTGGTAGAGCAGCGGACTGAAAATCCGCGTGTCGGTGGTTCGATTCCGCCCCTGGGCACCATTTTCAGACCTTGTCCTACCCCAAAACGGCCGTTGTTAAGTTCGTGCGCGCTCATCTGGATGATGCGAACCATACCAATGGAGCTGTGGAGATTGCCGTTGTTGACCACACGAGCGGCATCCTCCGATCTGAAAATGCAATGCTTGCGGCGATCGAACACCCCGTTGCAGTCTTTGAAGCGAAGCGGGGTGACCTTTGCATCCTCAAAATGCTGGGCCCTGCACACATCGAGGCCTGCAAAGACTGGGTTGGGCCGAAGAGCGTTACGTACCGATTTCTCGTCGTGCGAGCTGCCTGAGCCATTGACGTGGGACTTCGCGAACTGCCAGAGGTCGTGGTAAGCGGACGACATCTAGGGGGACTTTTGGTGAGCGAGCGATGAAGTGGGCGGAAAGTGGCTTGGCGGCCTTATTGTTTTGTCTGTTGTTCTCACTCGCAAGCCAGTGGTGGACGGTGTACGAATTCGACACCGATGAGGGCCTGGAACTGGGCAAAGCACTGCTGGTTGCCAATGGCTTTCACCCCTATCTCGACATCTGGAACGACCAGCCGCCGCTCTTTTCGTTTCTCCTGGCGGTTCCGGAGTATCTCGGGATTGG
>JBCDIP010000101.1:0-8444 GCA_038748855.1 Pseudomonadota bacterium | reverse complement strand
CGCGGCTGTGTCGATTGCAAACAATAAGCTCGTCTTCAATCCCGGCACAAATTTCGACGCTCTGGGCAACGGCGATACGGCCGAGGTCACCGTTGAATACACCATGACCGATGATGAGGGCGCGCCTTCCACAGCCCAAGTGATCATCACCGTTGCAGGCGAGAACGATGCGCCTGTGGCCCAACACCAAATCGTAGAAACCAATACCGAGACGCAGGCCTCCGGCCAGCTGCAGGTGCAAGACGTGGATGCAAACGACGCGTTCACCTTTGCCGCCACCAGCAATGGGCCCTCCAACGGGGAGGTGACCATCTTGCCCGATGGGGCGTTCACGTACATCCCCGATGAAGCTTTTCAAGGGTTCGATGAGTTTGAGTTCCAGGTCACCGATCTAGCTGGCGACACCAGCACAGCGACGGTGATTGTTGAGGTCGCGTCTGAAAACTTCACGAACCCCAATGGCCAGACCATCTCCTTCGGCATTGATGGGGACGGCCCCCTCAGCAGCGGCATTGGCATTGCCAATGTGGAGATCGATGTCTCAGAGGTGAGCGGCGCCTTTATCAACGTGTCGTTTGTGTTCGATGCGTCCGGCAGCTTGGGCTCCAGTGCCTACGCCCAGCAGATGGCCGCGATCCAAATCGCGATCGACGATATGCGCGCGCAGTTTCTGAATTCGCAAACGCAAATCGATATCCAACTGGTCCGGTTTGCAAGCAGCACCACCACCGTGGAGCATGATCTCTACGCATCGGCCCTGGACAATGTGGCCGCCCTGTTGCCGTTTACCGGCGGCGGCACCAACTTCGATGATGCTTTGGCGGAGGCTGAAGATTTCTTCAGTGGCGAGGCGCCTGGCGAACAGAACTTCCTGTTCTTCACCTCTGACGGCCAGCCCTTCGGCTCAAGTTCCACCAATCCGCCTTGGCAGACGACGGCGCAAAACCTCCAGAATGCCGGGGTGATCATCTCCGCATTTGGCATCGGCCCGAACATCTCGCCCGCCACCCTTAACCAGATCGACAATACCGGCGGCTCGGAAAATGTGAACCAGGCCAGCGATCTGTCAGATGCCTTTTCAGGCACACCGATCTTTGCAGCTGAGCTGGTGGACTTCTCGCTCAACCTCGTGGCCGACGGGGTCAATCAAGGCGAGATCGCGGGCAAGAGCGATCTTAAGGAAGATGGCGTGAACTCCGATTTGCCCTTGGCGGATGTGGCCGGTCTTGCCGGGCTTCTGGGCGAAGAGAACCAGTTCACCGCCACCGCCACATTCGACTTCGATGGCAACCTTGGCACCACGGACGATCAGATTACCCTGTTCTCTGCGGAGACGATTTCAGCTTCTGCAAACCCGGTGACCAAAACCGGCACCGCGGGCAATGATCTGCTGCTCGGCGGGTTCCAGGATGACGAGGTTGGCGGTGGCGGCGGCCAGGACATCATTCTGGGCTTTTCCGGTGATGATACCTTGGAGGTGAGCGATGCCACCTTTCGCAAGGTGGACGGCGGAACCGGCCAGGACACCCTGGTGCTGGACGAGACGGATCTGGATCTCACCACTTTCGATTTGTCCAAGCTTGCCAGCATCGAACGCATCGATCTGAAAGCGGCAAGTGCGGATACGTTGACGTTGGACTTCAACGCCGTGATGAGCCTCTCAGAGACGGTCAATGATGAGTTGAACGACATTCTGGAAGGCTTTTTCGGGGCGGGGAATGCGCCTGCGCACAGCTTGGTGGTGGACGGCGGAGCCTCTGATACGGTCGAGCTTGTGGGCGATGCGTCAGGCTCTTGGTCCGAGCTCACCGGACCGGCCTTTGCTGGCTACGACATTTACGCCTTTGAAAGCGCTGGGGGCGCCATTCTCGCGGCCGTCGCAATTGATGATGATGTGACCGTTCCGCCCGCCACGGTTTAGAGGGCCATATTGCTCGCATGTTCAACATCTTATCCTTATAGTCGGCGGGTGAAACGAGGCAGGGGCACAGAATGTTGGCAGTTCTGAAGAAGATGGGCCGGGGGATCGGTGCCGGCCGCGCGCTGGGCCTTGCCCTGCTCACCTTCTTTGTTGCCTTGCAGATCTGGAACCCGTTGCCGCTCCACGCCATGCGCCTGAAGGTGTTCGACTTTTACCAACAGCTGCAGCCGCGTGAGCAAAAGGG
Organism: Pseudomonadota bacterium; assembly: GCA_038748855.1. Classification (GTDB taxonomy): domain Bacteria; phylum Pseudomonadota; class Alphaproteobacteria; order Rhizobiales; family CAJQND01; genus JAAEUE01. The sequence goes on along the minus strand of JBCDIP010000101.1, from coordinate 6,279 downwards.
CTATCCGGTGGTGATCGTCGATATTGACGACAAGAGCCTCGCCGAGGAGGGCCAATGGCCCTGGCCGCGCACCCGCGTCTCCGACATGATCTTGGAGATCGCCCGCCTGGGCGGGGTCGCTGTGGGCTTTGATATTCTCTTTTCCGAACCGGATGGAACCTCGCCGGCAGAGTTCGCCCGCAGAGTGGGCAGCATCGACCAGGAGACCAAGAAGCGACTGATGACCCTGCCCAGCAATGACGGGGTTCTGGCCCTGGCATTCAAGCGCAAGGCGGTGGTGCTGGCGCAATCGGGCTATCACAATGAATCCGTTTGGAAAGGCGCAAAGAACCCGCCCGCCACGGGCATCGCCACCATCGGCCAGGACCCTACAGACCGCTTGCTGAGCTATAAGGGCATCTTGAGGAACGTGCCCGTGCTCGAATATAACGCAGCCGGGCGCGGCATGGTCTCGGTGCTGCCCGACTGGGACGGGATCGTGCGCCGGGTGCCCCTACTGCAATATGCCGACGGTAAGATCGTACCCTCCATCACCATGGACATGCTGCGCCTGTTGACCGGCTCCAGTGCCGTTGGCGTGCGCTCCAATGCGGCCGGTGTCAGCGAGGTCTTCGTGAAGGGCTTGAAAGTGCAGACCGATGCCAATGCGCACCTGTGGGTGCATTTCAACAAGCATGATCGCAATCGCTCTGTGTCGGCGGTGGACTTGCTCAACAGGCGCGTGCCGGCGGAGCGGGTGAAGAACAAGATCGTCATGGTGGGCACGTCGGCCACGGCACTGTTTGACATTAAGTCCACGCCGCTCGATCCGGTTCTGCCGGGTGTTGAGATCCACGCCCAAGTGCTGGAGAGCCTGCTCACCAAGACCCAATTGAAGCGGCCGAACTTTGCCCATATCAGCGAGCTGGCGGTGTCCATCGGGGTGTCCTTCGCCATCATCATCATGGCGCCCGTGTTCGGCGCGCTCACGGTGCTGGTGCTGGGTGGGGTGATGGCTGTCGGTGTGGCGGGAACCTCCTGGTGGATGTTCTCAGAGCACGGCATGTTGCTGGATGCGTTTTATCCGCTGGCCACGGCGCTCATTATTTTCTCGGCCATGGTGTTCTTCAACTATATGCGCGAAGAGACCCAGAGGCGTCAGATCCGCGGTGCGTTCGGGCAGTATCTATCGCCCGATCTGGTGGACCAACTGGCCGATGATCCAGACAAACTCACCCTGGGCGGAGAGACGCGCGAACTCAGCGTGCTCTTCAGCGACGTGCGCGGGTTCACCACGATCTCGGAAATGTACAAGTCAGATCCGCAAGGTCTGACCAAGCTGATCAACCGGCTGCTGACGCCGCTCTCCCACGTGATCATGAACAACACCGGCACCATCGACAAATATATGGGCGACAACGTCATGGCGTTCTGGAACGCCCCGCTGGACGATGAAAATCATGCGGAGAACGCCTGTTTGTCGGCGCTGCAGATGCTGGATGCCCTGGAGAAACTCAACGAAGAACGCGAGATCGAAGACAGGGAAGCCGGCCGTGAGTTCCTGGCGCTCTATGTGGGCGTGGGCATCAACACCGGCCAGTGCGTGGTGGGCAATGTGGGCTCGGACATGCGCTTTGACTATTCGGTTCTGGGAGACACGGTGAACCTGGCGGCGCGCCTGGAAGGCCAAACCAAGGGCTATGGGGTGGACATCATCATCGGCCAGAACACGGCCAAACAGGTGAGCGGCAAATTCGCCGCGTTAGAGCTTGATGCCATACGCGTGGTGGGCAAGACCGAGCCGGAGGTGATCTACACCATTCTCGGCACAAATGAGGTGCTGAACTCAGAGGCGTTTCAGGAGCATGCCTACAATCATGCTCAACTGTTGACCGCTTACCGGTCCATGAAATGGGCCGAGTGCCGTAAGTTCATTAAGGCCTGCCGGAAGAGCGGAGAGCCGTTCAAATTGTCCGGCCTATACGACATGTTTGAAGAGCGCCTTGCCGCGTTCAAAAAGACGCCGCCACCGAAAGACTGGGACGGTGTCTTCACAATGGACACCAAGTGATTGGAATTTTCACCCTTCCGTCCTGATCTGACACGCCCGCTTTAAGGTTTCTCAAGCCCACTATGGCAAGATAGGCGCTGGGGGAGTATGCGTTTTTCACCGGGCAACCTATGGCGAGTACGGACAGTTCAGCGGACACATTTTCGTCCATTCCCATCGAGGAGCGCCGCTCTTTAAGGCGCGGCCTGATGCGGGGTGGGCGCCGCAGCGGCGACCGGGACTGGCTGGATCTTGGCCTGAGCGGCATGCTGGGGCTCAGCATGATCCCCATGCTGGTGCTGGCGGTGTCCTATTTCTATTTGCCGGATCAAAAGTCCGCCACCTTGAGCCTGGCCATGGTGCTGGCGCTCATCTCTGCGCTCAGCGTGGCAGCTGCCTGGCTGATCACCCGCGCCCGCATGCGCAAGTTGCGGGAGCATACGGCCAACCTGCAAGCGGCCAAGGCCCGCTATCAGGGCCTGGTGGAAGCCCAGGGCGATCTGATTGTCCGGCGCAAACCGGACGGCGTTGTGACCTTCGCCAACAACAATCTGGCCCATCTGCTCAAGAAGACCAGCGAGAACATGTGCGGACGCCGTCTCGGCCTTAAGGTTCTGGACGGCCAAACCACGCCCCTGCCCGATGCCCTGGAGGCCCCGCCGCACAGGATCCGCTATGAGCAGCAGATCAAAACCAAAACCGGCACGGTGTGGATCTTGTGGGAGGACTTTGGACTGATTGATCCGCAATCGGGCCAGCTTCTGGAGATCCAAAGTTCCGGGCGCGATATCACCGAGCTCAAATCGGCCATGCACAATCTGTCGGTGGCCAAAGAGGCGGCTGAGGCGGCGAGCCACTCCAAGTCCGGTTTCCTGGCCACCATGAGCCACGAGATCCGCACGCCCATGAACGGCGTGCTGGGCATGGCGGGTCTGTTGCGCGGTACCGATCAAACCCCGGAGCAGGAGGCCTATACCCAGGCCATTCAAGATTCCGGGCGGGCTCTGGTGTCGCTTATCGACGATATTCTGGATCTCTCCAAGATCGAGGCGGGCAAGATGGATCTCTCCATCAAGCCGTTTGATCTCGGCGACATCCTGGAAAGCACCTGCGAGCTGCTCGCCCCCAGAGCGCATGAGAAGGGGCTGAACATCGCGTGTTATGTGGACCCACGCCTTTCCGGAAACGTGATCGGTGATCCGGCCCGGCTGCGCCAGGTGCTGCTCAACCTCGCCGGCAATGCAGCCAAGTTCACCGACGAGGGTTCGGTGAAAATCAGCGCCGTGACCGAACCCGGCACAAGCAGTGTGGTGATCACCGTAAGCGACACCGGCATTGGGATGAGCGAGGCAGAAACCGAGAAGGTGTTCCAGGCCTTCACCCAGGCCGACAGCGGCCACAACCGCAACTATGGTGGCACCGGGCTGGGGCTCGCCATTTCCCAGAAGCTGGTCAAGCTGATGGGGGGCACTCTGCGGGTCACCTCAAGTCCCGGCGAAGGTTCCAGCTTCTCGTTCGCGATCAACCTGCCGCGCGAGGATGGCAAGCATGCGCCCCGCACCCAAGAACTAGAAGGGCGCACCTTCGTTCTGGCCGGACTCGATGATGCCACCAGAGAGTGTGCGGCCAGCTATATTGAAAGCTGGGGCGGCCGCGTGAAATGGACCAACAGCGCCCATGCGCTCGACGCCATGGTGCAGCTCAGCAAGCCTGATTGCCTGGTCTGCGGCCCGGAAATGGCGCGGACGTACATCCCTACCGGGGCACGGCCGGCCCATAGTCTGGTGGTGATGCCACCGTCGGCACGCAAGGAATTCGGCGATGTGACCGAGATGGGTTTTTCCGGCTATCTGGTGACCCCGATCCGGCAGTCCACACTGAAACGCGAGCTGGCGCCGGAGACCGGCCATAGTATTCACGCCAAGCCTAAGGCCAAGGCGCCTAAGGCGGAGGCCGATCATGCCGTGCTGGATATATGGCTGGTTGAGGACAATCCCTTGAACGCCATGCTGGCCTTGAAGGTTCTGGAAAATGCAGGGCATACGGCCAGCCGGCTCAACAACGGTCAGGAGATTGTCGACAAGATCCGCATGACCCTGGCCGAAGCGCCCGACGAGCTGCCGGATGCGATCTTGATGGATGTGCAAATGCCGGTGCTGGACGGCCTGGCCGCTACACGCCGGATTCGCGAGCTGGAGAACGAGAGCGGGCGGAGCATTCCTATTGTGGCGCTTACGGCCAATGCCATGGCCGAAGACCGCGACGCCTGCCTTAGCGCCGGCATGAACGCCTATCTGGCCAAGCCGTTCGATGCGGACGATTTGGCGGACGTATTGCAAGAGGTTGCGGGCGGCAATTCAATTGACTGAAGCGCCCTTCTGGTATCAAACTGAAGCCGGTCTGAGGATAAACAAGTGGGCGGCGCGAGGTGTCACAGTCTCTGTCAACGATGCCGCCTCTTTGGCTTGAGCGCGGCGCGATCAGCTTGAAGATCGCCTCCTCCGTTGAAGAACGGAAAGCCTGTCAGGCTCTTCGATATAAGGTGTTTTATGAAGATGGCGGTGCCAGCGCGGACGCTCAGGCGTTGGCCGATAAACTGGATGCGGATGGCTATGATCCGATCTGCGATCACCTTCTGGTGCGCGATGGAGAGAAGGCCGTGGGCACTTACCGCCTATTGCGCCAGGAACAGTTGGGTCCGGATCAGGCGTTCTACTCCCAGAGCGAGTTTGACTTGGCGCCTTTGCTGGCTGCGAAACCTGAGCTGCGCTTCTTGGAGCTGGGGCGCTCCTGTGTTTTGGCCGAGTACCGGACCAAGCGGATCATTGAGCTTCTGTGGCAGGGGATCTGGGACTATGTGCGGGCGCATAGGCTGGACGTGATGATCGGCTGTGCCAGTCTGCACGGCACGGATCACGAAGCGTTGGCGCAGCAGCTGTCCTACCTGCACCACCATCACCTCGCCCCTGCAGACTGGCGCGCCCGGGCGCACGACCGGCTTTATGTGCCCATGGGCAGGTTGGCTGCAGACGACGTTGACCCGAAGGTTGCGCTGAAGGCCATTCCGCCGCTGGTGAAGGGCTACTTGCGGCTTGGCGGGTATGTGGGAGACGGGGCCGTGGTCGATCATCAGTTCAACACAACCGATGTGTTGATCATCCTGCCGGTTTCAGCCATCAACCCGCGCTACTTTGCACGCTTTGGCGCGCCGGAGGCGGCTTAGGTCCTCCCGTGCCCTTGCGAACGCGAGGGCCCATAGCTCTTCCCTTTCCCTTGGCTAAGAAGGTCCTCGCTTTCGCAAGGACGCGGGACCATGTCTACCCCGTGATATCGTAAGCCGCGATCGCCGCCATATTCATCAGCTCGGACGCCGTCGCAGACAGCGGCGCAATCTGTACCGAGTTCTCAAAGCCCACGAGGAATGGCCCAATGATCGTCGCCCCGCCCAGCTGCTGCAGCATCTTGGTGGTGATGCTGGCCGAGTGCGCTGCCGGCATCACCAGCACATTGGCCGGCGCCGTCAGGCGGCAGAAGGGGTAAGGGGCCATGGCCTCCATGGAGAGGGCTACATCAGCGGCCATATCGCCTTCATACTCAAAATCCGCTGTGCCCCGGTCATCCAGGACCTGAACGGCTCCCGCCACCACATCAGAGCGCTCGCCGCGCGGGTGTCCAAAGGTGGAGTAAGACAGAAACGCCACCCGCGGCTCATACCCAAAGCGCCGCACCACACCGGCGGCCTGAACCGCAATGTCGGCCAGCTCTTCTGAGTTCGGCATCTCGTGCACCGTGGTATCAGCAATAAACACCGTGCGGCCACGACACAGCGCCATTGAGATACCGATCGGCCGATGGCCTGCCTTCGGCGAGATCACGCGCTTCAGATTGTCCAAAGCCACAGTGTAGTTCCGGGTGATGCCCGTCACCAGCGCGTCCGCATCGCCCATCGCCACCATGCAGCCGGCAAAGATGTTGCGGTCGTTGTTCACCAGGCGCTGGCAGTCGCGGTAGAGGAAGCCGGAGCGCTGCATGCGCTTGTAGAAGTATTCCGCGTAGTCGGCATTGCGGTCCGACAGGCGGGCGTTCAGCAAGGTCACCGATGGGTGGAGCTCAATGCCGGTCCGCTCAACGGTCTGATTGATCTCCTGTTCGCGCCCGATCAAGATGGCCTCGCCCAGACCGGCGGAGGCGTACGAGTTGGCGGCCCGGATCATGCGGTCCTCCTCGCCCTCGGCAAACACCACCCGGCG
>JBCDIP010000100.1:0-8513 GCA_038748855.1 Pseudomonadota bacterium | reverse complement strand
CCCAGATCGTCATGCTTTAAGGCAGCTTCGGTGTTGTCCACCACCCGCGACAGGCTGTCGAGCACCAGACCGTCGGCGGGCGGATTGAAGCCGCTGGCAAAATAGGTACCCACACCGCGCGCGATCACACCGGCCGCGGCGCTGGCGCCTGCCGCCGCACTGGTCCCCAACGTAATGGTCGGATCGCAAATCACCACGGTCGGGATCATTTGGGTGGCGCGCACAAGAGCCTGGTCGCCATCGTCCAAGCTGATGCGCGAATAATCGCTCACCGCAGATGAAAAGCCGGAGATATCCGGTATGGCGATCAGATCGGCGGTTTGGTCGCCCGCCATGGGCTTTCCGCCGTCTTCACGGTCCAACAGCCCGGCCGGTTTGTCGTGCAGCAAGGCCATGCGCGCAACCTTGGCCAGATCGATGGTTTCGTTGCCCCCAAAGGCAACCATCAGATCACAGTCTTCGGCGCGGTAGAGCTGCGCCAGCTGGTCTGCCGCCTGCTCGGTTACGGTCGCCGGGATATCGCAGAACGTGACGATCTTGGTGCGGATGGGAAAACTGGCGTAGAGGCCCTCGGCGATCCCGCCTTCAATGTGCTTGTGCTCTGCAACAATCAGAGGGCGCCGTTTGCCCATGCGTTCCATCTCAGAGCGCAGTGCTTCTTCCAGCACGCTATCTGCAAAATGGATGCGGGTGAGATAATTGATCAACGCCATGCTCGCCTGTCCTCATGGGCGTCAGGTCGAGAACAGGCTGCCCGGACCGAGTGATCCAGGCAGCCATGCTAAGGTTAGTTATAGCTCTTCTTACAAGCCGGAACATCGCGGCTCGGCGCGCCGATCTTGGCAAAGGCAGCCTCGTCGATCCCCATGGTCTGGTTCACGTTCTCGATCACCTTGACCAGCTTGTTCGACAGCGTGCCGTCAGCGTTCTCAACCACCTCTGTCAGGAAGTTGGTGCCGATGGCCTGACGGTTACCGTCAAGCTTGATGGGTCCGTTTGGAGCGTTCTTCAATTCCAGACCAGCCAGGCAGCTGCGGAATTTCTTGTGACCGTCGGACAGGTCCCCGCCCACTTCGTTCATGCATGACGCCATGGCCGTTGTGGCATTGTAGTAGCCGGTGGCCATCAGAGCCGGGCTTGGGAAACGGTCTTCAGGCTTAAACAGATCCTGATAGGCCTTCACGAACTTCTTCCAATTTGGGTTGTCCCAGTCATCAGCTTGCGGGCCTGAAGAGGGAACACCGATCAGAGCTTTCTTGGCCGAGCCCTTGGAGTTAAGGACCGTGCCGTCCACCATGATCGTGCCGCCGATCAGGTTCGCTTCACCGCCAGCCTGTTGATACTGGTTCAGGAAGTTCACCGCATCGCCGCCGCCAAGGCCGAGATAGATGGCGTCCACATCGTCGGGCAGAGCAGCGATGATAGAGCCAAAGTCTTTGGTGCCGAGAGGTACCCAGAAGCGCTCGGTAATTTCACCGCCGGCCTGGCAGTATTCCAGAGCAAAGCCAAACACCTGCGTGTAGATGAAGGAATAATCTTCACCGATCGTGGCGACCGTCTTGTAGCCCTTTTCGTTATAGACGTACGAGCCCAGACCCGCCGACCATTGGGCGCCGTCCATGTTGAAGCGGAAGAAGTTCTCCGACGGGTTCACATAGGTGGTGCCTTGGGCGCCGGAGATTCCGTTGATGAAGGTCACCTGAGGCTGCGTTTTAGAGTAGTCGCGAAGGGCAATGCCTTCTGACCCCGAAAGCGGACCGATAATGATGTCGACTTTGTCCTGCTCCACGAGCTTACGGGCAGCACGCACCGCGCTGTCGGGGCTGGCATCGGTTGCGCCGATGATTACTTCAATATCGCGCCCGCCGGCTTTGTTGTTCAGTTCTTCCAACGCGACCTTAAATCCGCGCAGGCCATCTTCACCCAAAACGGTGTAGGTGCCTTCCAGCGTTGCCATAAAGCCGATCTTCAATTTGTCGGCGGCTTCGGCAAAGGTCGCGCTTGCGGTCATGAAAGCGGCAACCGCAGCCGTTGTCAGTAGCTTGAGTTTCATTCTTATCCTCCCTGGAGAAGTCTCAGCGCTCTTCACAGCCGGCGCCGAATGGTGCGCAGCATGACTCAATTCGCCGCAAAGCCCGATTTCGCCGGATTTATGCTCTATACCCGGCAGTCTGTTTTTTCGGTGATTTGTCTGCTCGGTGCCCCAAGGCACGGCGGTGCCCAGCCGGCGCACTATTGCCTCTAGGTTGGGGAAGCGCTGCCAGCCGGGCAGGAGCCCCCTCTCGCCGAGCTAACAGCAGGGCTCCTAGACGGAAGTCTACTTTGTTTGAGCGCAAATTGCTAATATGCAACGCATTATCGACTTCAAGCAGCCCGCAAGTGAGATTCTTTTTTGTTGAACCCCGCACGCGACTGCCTGTAGGTTGCGCCGCAACATTGGCGCTGCGGCGCACAAAAAACACCAGAGGGGGAGCACTGCAGATCAAAGGCAGGTGAACGAGTAGCCCGAAATCCAATTTCCTTTTGTCATTGCCGGGCGATTGTCTTAGCGTGCCCTCCAAACGCTGGGGCGGCGCGCACCCTCGCGCTTATCAAGCCTACCGCCCCGCTTAAAAACACTACCTCAGTCGGAGAATTCGAATGACCAAAATCAAGGTGGCCGGACCCGTTGTGGAGCTGGACGGCGATGAGATGACCCGGATCATCTGGGACTTCATCAAAAAGAAGCTCATCTTGAACTATCTGGATATTGACCTTCACTACTACGATTTGGGCATCGAAGAACGCGACCGCACGGACGACCAGATCACCATTGATGCGGCGAACGCCATCAAGGAACATGGCTGTGGCGTCAAATGCGCCACCATCACGCCGGATGAGGCCCGGGTTGAGGAGTTCAACCTGAAACGCATGTATCGCTCGCCGAACGGCACGATCAGGAACATTCTGGGCGGGGTGATCTTCCGCCAGCCGATCATCTGCAGCAACGTGCCCCGCCTTGTACCGGGCTGGACCAAGCCGATCGTTGTTGGCCGTCACGCGTTTGGCGATCAATACCGCGCGACTGACTTTGTCTTCCCTGGTCCTGGCAAACTGACCGTGAAGTTTGAGGGCGAAGATGGCGAGGTTATCGAGCGTGAAGTCTTCCAGGCACCCGGCGGCGGTGTCTCCATGGCCATGTACAATCTGGATGAGTCCATCCGCGATTTTGCCCGCGCATCCATGAACTATGGCCTGTCGCTTGGCTGGCCGGTTTATCTCTCCACTAAGAACACCATTCTGAAAGCCTATGACGGGCGCTTCAAGGATCTGTTCCAGGAGGTCTTCGATACCGAATTCGCTGAGAAGTTCGAGGAGGCCGGCATCACCTATGAACACCGCCTGATCGACGACATGGTGGCCTGTGCCCTGAAATGGAACGGCGGCTATGTGTGGGCGTGTAAGAACTATGATGGCGATGTGCAGTCTGACACGGTTGCACAAGGTTTCGGCTCGTTGGGGCTTATGACCTCGGTTCTGATGTCGCCTGACGGCAGGACTGTTGAGGCGGAAGCCGCGCATGGTACGGTGACCCGTCACTACCGGCAGCATCAAGCAGGTCAGGAGACCTCCACAAACTCCATCGCCTCGATCTTTGCCTGGACCGGCGGCCTGAAGCACCGGGCCAAGCTGGACGACAATGCGGAGCTGCTGAACTTCGCCAACACGCTGGAGAAGGTTTGCGTGGATACTGTGGAAGCCGGTGACATGACGAAGGATCTGGCGCTGCTTGTGGGTCCTGACCAGAAGTGGCTCACCACCATTGGGTTCCTGGACAAGATCGACGAAAACCTGAACAAAGCGCTGGGCGGGTAGCCCAGCGTCCCTGCGAAAGGGGGGACCTTCTCAGCCAAGGGATCGGATCTCGCTATGGGCCCTCGCGTGCGCAAGGGCGCGGGGTCACTGCGCCCGCCCCCATCAATCAATCTGCGCCAGGCCAAAATCGTCCAGGATCGAGTAGATCGCCGGGACCAGCAGCAATACGAGAAAAGTGGTTGCCATCAAACCGAAGGCGAGGCTGGTCACGAGAGGGATCAGCACCTGGGCCTGCAAACTGGTCTCTGACAGGAGCGGCAATAGCCCCACGATTGTTGTGAGCGACGTCAGAAGAATGGCCCGGAAGCGGGCCTGACTGGCCATTGGGGCCGCCTCCGCCACCGACTTCGTGTCGCCGTGATAATGCTTGATGAAGTTGACCAGCAAAATGCTGTCGTTCACCACCACCCCGCCCAAGGCCACGAAGCCAAGCATGCTGGGCATGGTAAAGTCGAGCCCCAATAGGATGTGACCGGCAATGGCGCCTACGAGCGCGAACGGGATGATGATCATCACCACCACCGGTTCCACATAACTGCGCAGTTGGAAGCTCAGCAGCAGATAAACCCCCACGAGACCGAGGATGAACCCGGAGAGCATGGAACGCTGTGTGGTCTCCGCCTCTTTGTTCTGGCCCTGGAGGGAAATGGAAACGTCCGGATACTTCTCAGCCAGCTTCGGAAACAGCTGCGCCCTGGTGTCCCGGAGGATCTCGTTGGCATTGGCGACGGTGACATCCACGTCGCCCTGCACAGTGACGGTGCGTTGACCGTTCACCCGGTTGATGCGGGCATAGCCCCTGCCCGTTTCAATCTCGGCAATCGCCACCAGCGGGATCTGGCTGCCATCAGCCTGGGTTATGGTGAAATTGTCGATGTCGGCAAGGCTTGCCTTGTTGCGGGCATCAATGCGCACGTCGATCTCATAAGGCTCCGGTCCGCGCTGGATCTCGCTTACCGTGGTGCCGAAATAGGCCGCTCTCAGTTGGTCAGCGATCTGGCGGGCGTCCACACCCAAGGTTGACGCGCCGTCCTTCAGGCGGATCCGCAGCTCCGGCTTGCCCGGGCGCAAATCATCGGCCAGGTTCGACGTGCCGCGATATCCCTCCAGCCAACCCACAAGCTCTAAGGCCGCGGATTTCAGGTTTGCCAGGTCCGAACCAATCAACCGGATATCGAAGGCGAGGCCTGCCGGACCCAATTGGAATTCGGCAAACTTCACTGTGATCACATCGGCCAGTTCGCCGCTCTCCTGGCGCCACAGGGCGATCACGTCGTCGATGCGGCTGGTGCGCGATTCAGAATCCAGCAGATCCGCCGTGATGGTCGCCACGTGCGGGCCGGTTTCATTGGCACTTGAGTTCTCGTTGAACTTGGTCGCCACTTTTTCCACCAGCGTCTGTCCTCCAGGCTGCTCCGGAGTGAGCTTCGTGTTGACCCGCTCCAGCGCTTTAGTGATGTGGTCCACCACCTGTTCAGTACGCGCCAGGGGCGTGCCTTGAGGCAACAGGATGCGGGCCTCCATCACATTGCCATCGAGCTCGGGAAAGGCAGAAAACTTGAGCAGCCCACCGGCTATGGCACTGATGGCCAGCATCATCAACCCGACCGCTATTCCCACGGTGAGATAACGCCAGCGCACCGCGGCAACGGCTGCCGGTCCAACCCATTGGGTGCGCATCCAGTCAACCCAGCGGTCCACTGTCTTCTGCACCACCGATGGCTTCACATCTGACTTTTCCAAGGCATGACAAAGATGGTGCGGCAGCACCAGAAAGGCCTCTATCAGCGAGACGATCAGCACGAACAGCATGACGACAGGGACAACCTTCAAGATCTGCCCAATATCGCCCTTCAAGAACGCCAATGACCCGAAGATACAGGTGGTGGTGGCGAACGAGGCAAAGACGCTCGGCAAGACCTGAGTGGCGCCATTGATCGCCGATTCCAGTGGCGACTGCCCTTCAGCGCGCTTTGAGGCCACATTCTCAGCGATCACGATGGCATCGTCCATGAGAAGGCCGATGACGATCAGCAGGCCCACCATAGTGAGCATGTTGATGGTGTATCCGGCTGCCACCATAAGAACCGCCGCACCCAAGAAGGAGACCGGCAAACCAGCCGCCACCCAGAAAGCATAGCGAAAGCCGAAGAACAGCCACAGCACGAGCAACACCAACACCAAGCCCTGCCCGCCATTCCTCAGCAAGAGCTGCAGGCGGTCGCGCACAATCGAGGAGACGTCATTGGTCACCACCAGCTCAATGCCCTTGGGCACGCGCTGGCGCTCGACCTCCAGAAACCCGTTGATGGCGTCGATCACCCTAAGCGTGTCTTAGGTCTCGGTCTTGGTGACGTTCAGAATTGCCGCCGGCTTGCCGTTGAACAGCACCTTGGCCTCGTCCAGGTCGAACCGGTCGGTGATCTTGGCAATGTCACCGAGCTTGATCTGCCCGCCGCTCTCGCCGGCCACCACAACAACATCCCTGAAGTCTTCCGGCGTCTTGCGTTCATCGGCAAAGCGCACCAGCACGTCCTGGTCGCGGGTCTGAATGCTTCCGGACGGCAGGTCCAGGCTCTGACGCTGCACTGCCTTGGCCACATCGGAAATGGAGAGGCCGTATTGGCGGATCACCGCGTCGGAAAGCTCAATGCGGATCTGATGATCGGAGAACCCCTTAATCTCCACCTTTGGAATGCCGCCATAGCGCAGCATGCGGTCTTTGATCTCTTCGGCCAGCGCCTTCAGATCTGGCTTATCCACCGAGCCGGTGATGGCCACCGAGGCCACGAAGTCCGTGCGGCCCAGTTGTTTCACCACAGGGTCTTCAGCCTGCTCGGGAAACTCCGTGATGGCATCGATTTCCGTCCGGATATCCGTCGTAAAGCGGTCAAGATGTGCCCCTTCCACCATCTCTATGGTGGCCTGCGCCAATCCTTCGCGCGCCTCGCAGCTGATCTCCGACACATTGTCGATGGCATCCACAGCATCTTCGATGCGCTGGCAGATAGCTTCCTCCACATCCTCTGCCCGGGTGCCGGGGTTCGCCACCGTGACCTGAACTTTGCTCGGTTGGACCCGCGGGAAGGTTTCGCGCTGAAGCACCGGGGCGGCAAACAGGCCGACCACGATAAACGCGACCATCACCAGATTGGCGGCGGTAGGGTGGCTGGCGAAGTAGCGGATCATTGCGGGGCAGACCCGCCGGCCGCTTCATCGGAGAGCCGCTTCAGGGCCTCTTCATCGCGCCTGGGGTTCAGCAACATGCCGGGCACCGCCGGCACAAGGTCAGATACAACTACCTGTTCGCCCTTGGCGATGCCCTCTGAGATGACGGCAAGGTCACCCTGCAGAAGGCCGGTGGTTACGGGCCGAATGTCCAGCCGGCGCTCGGCAGTGGCCACATAAAGACGCCCGTTGTGGAGCGCAGAGCGCGGCACGATCAGCTGGTTCTCCGCCGCGCGGGTGCGCACCTCAATCTCCACGAACATGCCCTTGGTCAGAGGCGGCCTCTGGCCCGGCAGGGCTTTCGCATAGGCGCCCTCCACAGCGACAATCACACCGATGGTCCGCGTTTTCGGGTCGATCGTATCGCTCACCCTGGCAAAGCGGGCTGGCCACTCGATTATGCTCTCGCCCACCCGTAGGCGGACGGAGGCCTCAAAACCTAATCTTTCCACAATCTTGGACAGGCTCTCAGGTGTGAACCCCATGGACAACCCGTTCGGAACACTGGCCCGCACCATGGCGCTGAATTGAGAAATCGGCACTTGCGCCTCAACCTCGGCCACATCCAGGCTGTCGGCGGTCACCAGCGTGCCTCCGGTTTGGATGTACTGCTTTTCTTCCACATTGACTTCGGAGATCCGAGCCTGGAACGGCAACACAATCCGGGTGCGCTGCAAATCCAGTTCAGCTGACTGCAGCTGAGCTTGGTTGACGGAAATCTGTTCGCGCTGAACCGCACGTTGCGTGGGCAGAAGCCGCAAGGTGTTCTCCAGATCCTGCACCTTTTTTCGCTGGGCCAGAGTTTCGCGCTGTTCCAGATCCAAGGCCGACTGCGCCACCGTGCCGCCGCTCAAAAGGTCCTGCTTGCGCTTCAGCTCACTTTCGCGAAGCGCGAGACCCCTCTTTTCGATCTCCAGCAGATCGGCGGTGTTGTCCTCGGTAACCTTGAGCTCGGCAAGTTTGGCCTCCGCGGAACGCATATTGGCCTTGGCCTGCTTGACGGCGAGATCGAAGTCGGCGGGAGAAATACGCACGATCTCCGTGCCGGCGGGCAGAATGGCGCCCTTCTTTAGGGCCGGGTGCACGTATTCAATCTCGCCGGCCACTTGCGCGATCGCGCTCCACACGGTGCCGGGGTACACGCTGCCAAATCCTGACACGCGCGGGATTAGGCGAAGCTCCTGGGCCGGGATGGTCCGCACCACGCGGGCGAGCTCCTCAGGGGGCTTGCGCTCCGGCGCTTGACGACCGCTGGCCATAAAATACAGCACCGCAATACCGATAAGGATGGGGGGAATGATCAGCAGTTTCTTCAGCACTGGTTCAGATCCCGTGTTTGTTTGATTGAGAGCCTGGCACCGACCGACCTCTGTTCCTTTAGGCCCTCCAAGCTGCGTTCGCAATGCGGCCCGGAACAGTGTTGACGGTTG
>JBCDIP010000099.1:0-8520 GCA_038748855.1 Pseudomonadota bacterium | reverse complement strand
CACCATTTCGTCCACCAGCCTGTCTGAGCCGATGGTGCGCGAAATTGGGATGAGCTTGGTGTCCTCGGGGTTCGAATCCACGAAGTGGTACTGGTAGAACCGCTTCAGATGATCGTGGCCCACACCGCCCGTCATGGTGGGAATGTGGTTCACGTAAGGCTCGGAGACCATGGTGTCCATGGTGGCGTCCACATCGCGGGTGGCGAACTCGTGGTAGCAGTGCATGTCCCACAAGTGCTCAAGGTCATAAATGGGGCCAAGCACATTCCGGAGCGTGGCGAGCGAGCGCGAATAGGCCATCAGGGTGGACGGCTTGTCGTAGTGATCGCGGCCCGGAGTGGCGAAGGCGTGGTCCTGGCCCTCATAGAGATAGAGCGAGATGTCCTTCTTGCCCTCAAGCTGCTTGTATATCGCCTCGCGCGCCTCAGCCGGGCAGAACTGGTCTTCGCCGGCAAAGTGCAAGGTGAGCGGGCAGGAAATCTTCTTGGCTTCCTTCAGATAGTCCTGGACCCCAACCGCATAATAGCCCACGGCCACATCCGCTGTGGTGCGGGTCGCTGACAGATAAGCGAGAAGGCCGCCCAGGCAATAGCCGATCGTACCCACCTTGCCTTTCACATAGCGCTGGTCGCGCAAGGTGGTGATCGTGTCCTGGATATCGTTCAGGGCCTTGTCCACGTCGAACTCCTGGTAGAGCGCGAAGGCTTTCTGGAAATCCTCTTCCGAATAGCCGAGGTTGACGTCTTCCTCCTGGCGCCAGAAGAGATCCGGCACCACGGCCACATAACCTTCCTCGGCAAAGTGGTCGGCCATATCCATCATGTAATCGTTGATGCCGAAGATCTCCTGCAGCAGCACCAGGCCGGGGCCAGACCCCTTTTCGGGCCGCGCGATATAGGCCTGGAACTGCCCGCCGTCGGCGGTGTCGATGGTCAGATACTTCATCCGGCGCGAAGAGCCCTTGGTTTTGGGCGCGCTGGTGAGGCTGGCCATCATCTGCTTTTGGATTTCCATGGGATCGTTGCTGAGGCCGGCTTTCAGGCCCTTGGCCATCTCGCCGGGGAAGACCTCCCATTCGCCTTCCTCCAGCCCGTCCAGCGCATCGGTGGCCACCTCTTCGGGAGGCATCTTGGGCGGGGAGAAGTCCTTGCTCATGTCCGTGTCTACCGCGCCCGGCATCACGGCCACCACCTCAATGCCTTTGTCGGCGAGCTCAGCGCGGATCGCCTGGGTGGCGCTATAGGCGGCAGCCTTGGAGGCAGAGAGCGAGCCCATGATCGGCAGGTTCACCTGAGCCAGAATGGAGAGCATGTTGATGATGCCGCCGCCGCCATTATCCGAAATGACGGGCGAGAAGGCGCGGCACATGTTGACCATGCCGTAATAGTTCGTGTCCATCTCAAGCTTGGCTGCGTCGCCATCACTGGCGTCCAGCAGCCTGTCCATACAGTTCACGCCGGCATTGTTGATCAGCAGCGTCACATCGCTTGCCGCTTTGGCCGCTGCGGAAATGTGGCTTGGCTTAGTCACATCCAAGGTGAGCGGTACAATATCCACGCCGTTTGGCTCTCTCAGGTTCTTCAGGCTGTCCAGGTCGCGTACGGCCACATAGATCTTTGTGACGCCTCGGGTGGCCAGTTCCTCCACAAAGCAACTGCCGATACCTCTGTTGGCACCGGTGACTAAGGCGACTGCTCCAGATAAATTCATGCCCTTTGTCTCCCTTTTCTCTTTAACCTTACTGTCCTCGTCGCCAGATCCCATATCGGGCCGCTCAAGCCAGGCTTCATCAGGCTCGGGCAATGGGATGGCGTCAATCAGTTCACTCGTGTAAGCGCTTGTAGGCGCATCGAAAATCCGGGCGCTTTGGCCCTCCTCCACGACCTTTCCACCTTTCATAACATACACCCGGTCGCAGATGTGGCGTATGACAGATAAGTCATGGCTGATGAATGCAAGAGACAGGCCGAGATCGCGCTTCAAGCCGCTCAACAGATCAAGGATCTGGGCCTGGGTGGAGACATCCAGCCCGGAAACGATCTCATCGGCCAGCACAAAATCCGGCTCAAGCGCAATGGCGCGGGCGATCCCGACCCTCTGGCGCTGGCCGCCGGAGAGCTCGTGGGGGTAGCGATCCGCGAAATGGGCCGGCAGGTCCACCTTGGCCAGCAGCTCTGAGATCTGGGTTTGGGTGGCCCGGGTGCCAAGGAGAGCGAACGGAGCCTCTAAGATGCGGCGGATCTTCTGGCGCGGGTTGAGGGAGGATTGCGGGTCCTGAAAGATCATCTGCATGCGCCGGCGCAAGGGGCGCATGGCCTCCCGGCTGGCATGGGTGATGGCCTGACCATCGAAGGAGAGCTTTCCGGCCGTGGGCTCGTAAAGGCGCACCAGGCAGCGGCCGAGCGAGGTTTTGCCGGAACCGGATTCTCCTACGATCCCGACGGTCTCTCCTTTGAAGATCTCAAAGTCGATGCCGTCCAGGATCTGGATCTTGGGCCGGGGCGCAAAGAGCCGTGGCTGGGTGAGGTCGGGTAGGCTGAGCCCTAAGCCTTCTGCGGCGATCAAGGGGGCGGTCATGCGCTGATCCCCTTGAGCGTTGCTTCGGTCACCTCGTCGGAGATCGGCCGCAAGCTCGCGCCCGGCTGGTCATAGCGCGGGTTGGCGGCGATGAGGGCGCGGGTGTAGGCGTGCATGGGCTGGCTGAACAGCCGGTGCACGGTGGTCTGCTCCACCACGGCGCCGGAGAAGAGTACCGTAACGTCGTCGCAAATCTGGGCCACCACGCCCAGATCGTGGGTGACGAACAGCACCGCCGTTTCATGGTCGCGCTGCAGGCGGCGGATGAGGCGGAGGATCTGCTTTTGCACGGTCACATCCAGTGCGCTGGTGGGCTCATCGGCGATGATCAGCCGCGGGTTCAGCGCGAAGGCCGAGGCGATCAGCACCCGCTGGCGCATCCCGCCGGAGAGCTCATGCGGATAGGCGCGCAGAACGCGGGCCGTGTCGGTGAGGTGCACCTCCTCCAGAAGTCTTGCTGCTTTCGCCATGGCGGTCCTACTGGAGAGGCCGGCTTTGAGGCGAAGGGCATCGGTGAGTTGGGCTCCAATGCGGCGCGACGGGTTCAGCGCCGTGAGCGGGTCCTGGGGGATCAGCGCGATGTCGGTGCCCAGCAGCTTGTCCAGGATGCTTGTGTCGGCGCCTGCCAGTTCCAGCCCATCAAAGCGGATGGAGCCGCCGGTCAAGGTCACCGCGCGGGGCAGGATGCCAAGAATGGCCTTGGCGATAGAGGTCTTGCCGGCGCCGGACTGGCCTACCAGGCCATGCACCTCGCCGGGGCCCATCATCAAGGAGACGCCGCGCAGAACGGGCTGGCCGGCCGCATTCTGGGCGCTGAGGCCCTCTATGTCGAGCAGAGGGCGCCTCATCGTCTCAAGGCCGGGTCGAGCGCGTTGCGCAGGCCATCGCCCAGCTGGTTGAAAGCCAGGACCGTAAGGAAGAGGGCCGCCAGCGGGAACACCAGCACCCACCAGGCGTGGTAGATCACCTGGCGCCCTTCGGCGATCATGCCGCCCCAGGTGGGGGTATCGGTCGGGACAGAGAGCCCGACGAAGGAGAGGATGGCTTCAACGATCACCGCGATACCCATTTCCAAACTGAGAAGCACCAGGATAACAGGGAGTACGTTGGGCAGGATCTCGCGGATGAGAATGCGGGCGCGCGGCATGCCGAGAGTCACGGCGCTGTCCACATATTCCAGCTTGGTCTGGGCCATGGTCTCGGTGCGCACCACTCGGCAAAACCGGGTCCAGTCGATCACCACAATGGCGACGATCACCGAATGCAGCCCGCTGCCGAGCACGGCCACCAGCAGGATGGAAAGGAGCACCGGCGGGAAGGACATCCAGATGTCCACCAGGCGTGAGATCACCGTGTCGACCCAGCCGCCGAAAAAGCCGGCGAGCAGCCCGAGGATCGTGCCGAGCAGGCAGGCAAGCGTGCCGGCGACGAAGGCGACGATCATGGAGACTTGCGCGCCGTGGATCAGGCGTGAGAGCAGATCGCGGCCGAGCCCGTCTGTACCGAGCAGGTAGCCGGCCTCGCTGCCTTGCTGCCAGGCCGGCGGGACTTTCTCTAACAGAAGGTCCTGCTCAAGCGGATCGTGCGGCGCGATGAGCGGGGTGAAGACGGCGCAGAAGATGAGGAACAAAATGAAGAGCCCGCCCACAACCGCGCGCGGCTCGCGCAAGATCCGGCTGAACGTGCCGGGCAGGGGCGTTTGCACCACATCAGCCATGACGCAGCCTCGGGTTCAGAACGATGGTGATGAGATCGACGGCCAGGTTGATCAGGATGAAGAGGATGGCGAAGGCCAGCACCAGGCCCTGGATCAGGGGCAGGTCCCGGTTGATCACCGCATCAATGGCCATGTTGCCGATGCCGGGATAAGAGAAGATCCGCTCCACAATGACCGTGCCGCCCACCAGAAAGGTGAACTGCACGCCGGTGAGCGAGAGCACGGGCACCACCGCATTGCGCATGGCCTCCTGGAGCACGATGCGCAGGCGCGAGAAGCCTTTGATGCGGGCAAGCAGGATGTAGTCCTGCACCATGGCCTCTTGCAGCGTGCCCTTCATCACCCGGGCGATGATGGCCGCCAGCGGGAGCGCCAGCGCCATGGCGGGCATGATCATATGGGTGAGCAGGTGGCCCACCAGCTTGATCTTGCCGGTGACGAGCGCTTCGAGCAGATAGAAGTTGGTGGCAAGGTCCAGGTTGAGGCGCGGATCCACGCGGCCTGAGATGGGCAGCACCGGCCACAGCACGCCCAGCACCAGCACGAACACCAGCGCCCAGATGAAATCCGGCACCGCCAGCACCAGGCCGTTGACATTATCGATGAGCGCTTCCAGCCAGCGCCCGCGGGCCAGGGTCGCCGAAACGGCGATACTGGTGCCCAGAGCCATGGCGATGGCAAGCGCCAGACCGGCCAGTTCCAAAGTTGCCGGTATGCGGCCCAGCACAAGACCCACAACCCCCTGGCGCAGCGAGAAGGAGGTGCCGAAGTCGCCGGCCAGAATGCCCTTGATCCACACCATGAATTGCTGAGGGACCGGCAGGTCCAGGCCATAGCGGGCGCGCAACGCGGCGATGTCCGCCTCGCTTGCGCCAGGCGCGATCATCATGGCCACCGGATCGCCCGGGACGACGCGCACCAGCACAAACACCACCACCGCGACCCCCAAAAGGGTCACGGCGGCGAGGATCAGCCTGTTCAACAGAATGCGGTACCACATGGGGTCGCAGCCCGGTTACTCATGTTACGCGAGAAGCACGCAGCTCGTGTGGCCCGATCTGCGCGGTCCTCCTCTTGGTTTTACCGCATCAAAAGTCAGTCTTTATGCCTTGGTCATGTGCACCGGCTCAGGGGCGCCGGCAACGTTCGGCACGATCTTCACTTTGCTGGAGTAAACGATGGGCTGCACATATTGCAGAAGCGGGATCACGTAGGCCTGCTCAGCGATGTACTTGTCCACCGCGGTCCAGCCGGCGATGCGCTTCTCCTCATCCGCCTCGCCCCAAAGCGGGCCGATCTTGGCATCCAGATCATCGGTGTCCCACACCGAGTGCGGCGAGGGGCCGAACATGGCAAAGCCGGTGGATGTGGTAGGATCGCCAATGGCGTTGCCCCAGTTGTAGAACGCCGCTTCGGTCAGCTTGTCGGTGGCGCGCAGCTCGTAGTGCTTGGCGATCTCGTAGACCTCAATGGTCGCATCGATCCCCACCTTGCGCCACATGCCGACAATGGCCTGCACCATCTCATAATCCTTCGGCTTCAGGCCGCGGGTGGTCTGGATGGTGAACTTGGCCGGATTATCTTTCGAATAGCCGGACGCCTTCAAAAGCTCAGCGGCCTTGTCCGGATCGTAGCCCACTTTGATGGAGGCATCGAAGGCGGCATATTCCGGCGCCTGCAGGGTGTCGATGGCCACGCCATAGCCCCTCAGCAAGCGGTCCACGATGGCCTTCTTGTTGATCGCCATGTGGGCGGCCATGCGCACGTTCTTGTCTTCCATCACGCCGACATCGTTGAGGAAGATCATGCCGATGTCGGAGATCGGAGTGGTGACGCCGGTGAGGCCGTCCTTGGCTTTCAGGCGGTCGAACTCCTCATAGGGGATGTCGAGGGTGATGTCGGCCGCGCCACTCTCCACCTCAGCCACCCGGCTGGTGGCGTCGGGCACGAATTTGTAGATCACCGTGTCGATGGCCGGCTTGCCGCCCCAGTAGTTGGGGTTAGCCTTGAGCCGCAGGAAGGCGTTGCGCTCAAACTTGTCCACCATGTAGGGGCCGGTGCCGATAGGATTGGCTTCAAAGCCGTCCGCGCCCACCTTTTCGTAGTAGGCCTTGGGCATGACATAGGCCGTGAGGAACGCCATCCACTTGAACAAGGTGGGTTCAAACGAGAGCACGTCGGCGGTGATCTTGTTGCCGTCGACCTTGAAGTTGCCGATCTTGGACCAGACAAACTGGATCGGGTTGCCCGTTTCCTTCTTGCCGGCCCTCTCCAAGGACCAGACCACGTCTTCGGCGGTGAACGGGGAGCCATCATGCCAGGTTACCCCGTCGCGCACTTCCATCATCACCTGCTTGCGGTCGTCGCTCCAGCCCCACTTGGTGATGAGCCCTGCCTTGAAGTCCAGATTGGGCTCCTGGCCGATGAACTGGTCGAAAACGGACCGGTAGATCGACTGAATGGTGGGGTTCACGGCGGACAGGCCGACGGTGGGGTCCCAGGAGGGCAGGTTCACGTTGTAGGCGATGGTCACCGTGCCATCCTCCGCGGCCATCACAGATGACAGCGAAAATGTCGACGCAGCGGCAAAACCGGCCGCCCCTGTTTTCAGCACCTTACGGCGATCAATGATCATGAAACTCTCCTCCCACCTATACCGGCTACCTGGTTATACATCGGCGCCCAATTGATAGCATTTACTCTGAAATCTCAAGGTAAATGGCGACGGCGGAAAGGGATCTGACCAATTGCATACCAATTTCAGACCAATTTGTTGATCGCCCTGCAGCTCTCGTCTAGGATGAGCCATTCTCCGGGAGCCACCGCCATGCTTGATCCCTCGACTTCAGACATGCCCCTCGCCGGCCCGCCGCGGCCGAGCTCTATCTACTGGCCAGGCATCCGCGCTTTGCCGGAAGGGGTGGAACGTTATGTGGTCGAAGGCGGCGGATCGGTGTCCGTGGCGATCGAGGCTGGCGATGAGATCTCGGTGGTGGACCGCGAAGGCGGCCAAGCGTGTGAGATCGTAGCGGCCAATGGCGGCGGAAAGCCCGATACGGCTGCGGTTTTGGGCCATAAAGCCGACAGCCCGGCAGAGGGGCTGAAGGCCATCTTGGCGGGTGAAGGTTTCTCTGCGACCCGCACCCGCGCGGCGCTCAAGGCCCGGGGCATTGATCTGGGCGAGGCCCAGGCGATCCGGGTTTTCGGCTCCACATCCAGGCCGGGAGACAAGGCTGAGTTCACCGCCGTTCAAGGCGGCACGCTCATTGTGGCTGCTCCCGGCGGGCGCATGGACTTTGATGCCCAGGACACGGTGACCCCGATCGAGCTCTTCATCAAGCGCTCGGTTTTGCGGCTGACCCCTGAGGCGCAGCTGCCGGACCCGCTGGCCGATCCGCTCCAGGACATCCGCATCGCTGCCAGCACTGCTGAGGCCTATACGGTGAAGGCGGGCGAGTATATCCAGATCATCGATGTGTCCGGGCGCCAATGCACCGACTTTCAGGCCTTCTCGATCCCCAAGTTGGAGGCGGGCCGCGAATTGCCGTTGGACGCCACGATCACGAGAGCCCTGCTGGGCCTTGCCAACCCGATCCCCGGCATTCCGGCCAAGGCGTTCGATCTGGAGATGGACCCGCTGATCGAAACCATCCAGGACACGTGCGGGCGCCATGATGCGTTTCTGACTGCCTGTAACTCGCGCTACTACGACGACATGGGCTATCCGGGCCATGTGAACTGCACGGACAATTTCAACGCTGTGCTGGACCCGCACGGCATTCAAGGCCGAAGGGGCTGGGAAGCGCTGAACTATTTCTACAACACCCGTGTGGATGAGCAGAACCAGATCTACTTCGATGAGCCCTGGTCCAGGCCGGGCGATTACATCCTGCTGCGTGCTGTCACCGACCTGGTGTGCGTAAGCTCAGCCTGTCCGTGCGATATCGATGCGGCCAACGGCTGGAACCCCACCGACATTCACATCCGCACCTATTCTGAAAAAGAGTTGTTCTCCAAAGCAGTGGCCTTCCGCATGACCCCTGATGCCGACCCCCAGATGACCAAAGAAACCGGTTTCCATTCCAGCTTCGCAAAGTTCACATCGGACTTCACCGAATACAACGGATACTGGCTCCCCAACCGCTTCAACAATGACGGGCCCACCGCTGAATATTGGGCCTGCCGGGAGAAGGCGGTGGTGATGGACCTCTCGCCCTTGCGCAAGT
>JBCDIP010000098.1:0-8546 GCA_038748855.1 Pseudomonadota bacterium | reverse complement strand
GTTGGAGTTCCCCTATGAGGTGTTCAACGGCAACTCCATCAAACAGCATAGCGGGCGGGCTTTCTTTACACGTTTGCGGGGCGGATACCTGCTTGTGGTGGGCCGCGATGTAGAGGAACGCCGCCAGTTTGCCACGCTCATTCGCCAGTCCACGTTTATCGCTATCGGCATGGCTCTGGTCTTTGGTCTCGGCGGCGGGCTCTTGATGAGCCGGAACTTCCTCAGACGGATCGATATGATCTCCGATACCTCCAAAGCCATTATGGCCGGCGGCTTGTCTGAGCGCATGCCGGTGCGCGGTACAAATGACGAGATCGACCGTTTGTCCGGCAATCTCAACAATATGCTCGATCAGATCGAGCGCCTGATGACCGGGATGCGCGAGGTGTCAGACAATGTGGCCCACGACCTCAAAACACCCCTCACGCGCCTAAAAGCCCGGGTGGAGGCAGCTCTGCGCCAAGACACCAAGGTCTCCTACAAGGAAGCGCTGGAAGAGACGATCGATGAGGCAGATCAGCTTCTCGCCACCTTTAACGCGCTCCTCAGCATTGCCCGCACCGAAGCCGGGCAAACCAGTGAACAAATGGAAGCGCTGGATGTCTCCGAAGTGGCTGAGGAGATCGCGGAGCTTTATCAGCCATTGGTGGAGGATGCGGGCGGCACCTTTGAGTTCGCAGGTGCGCCGGACCTTAAGGTCACCGCGAGCCGACAGTTGCTGGCGCAGGCCGTTTCGAACCTCATCGATAATGCGCTGAAATATGCCCCTCCCCAGGAAGGCGAGAACCGCGCCCTGGAGATTGCGCTTCTGGTGCAGCGGGTTAAGGACAAGATCGAGGTGGTCGTGGCCGACAACGGGCCTGGCATTCCGGAAACGGAACGTGAGCACGTGCTGCAGCGTTTCGTTCGCCTCGACACCAGCCGCTCGCAACCGGGCAGCGGATTGGGCCTGTCCCTGGTCGCAGGTGTGGCCCGCCTTCATGGAGGCGCCCTGGTGTTCAGGGATGGAAAAGTTGGCTTTGAGGCCTGCCTGGAGCTTCCCGCTGCCGCCTAGTCGGGCTACACCTTGGGCATGGCTGAGACCCTTGCCACATTTAAGTTAAGCTCACCGCCCTTGATCAGTGCAGATCCGGCGCCGGATTTGGTGGCTGATCTTCAAGGCGACTGCGAGCCGCTCACTGAGCTCTTTTCCAGCTATCCGGCGCTGCGCGACTTTGCAGAGGCTGTGGCCTGCAACTCCGGATATCTGAAGCGGCTGATGGAGCGTGACCGGGAGTTTGCCGTTAGATGCTTCACTGAGCCGCCGGCTGAGGTGATGGAGGAGGTGAGGGACACCACACGTGCCGCTTGGGCGGAGGCTGAGGGCCAAGATGACTTGATGCAGCGACTGCGCAAGGGCAAGGCGCGCGCCGCGCTGGTCACCGGCTTGTGCGATCTGGCCGGGTTCTGGTCCGGGGAGACCGTCACCTATTGGCTGACCGAATTTGCTGATGCTGCCCTTTGTGCCTCGGTGGACCATTTACTGGCCGCCGGCGAAGCCCAAGGCAAGCTGTCCCTTGCTGGCCAGGAAACGCCGGGCATCGGGTCGGGCTATTTCATTTTTGGCATGGGCAAGTATGGCGCCCACGAGCTGAACTACTCCTCCGACATCGATCTCATTGTCTTCTACGACACCATGATTTGTCAGTGTGCGGATGGGGTTGAGCCTTCGGTCTTCTATACCCGCATGACACGCCAGCTGGTGGCGATCATGCAGGATATGACGGGCGATGGGTACGTGTTCCGCATGGACTTAAGGCTTCGGCCGGACCCGCGCTCAACGCCGCTTGCGATCTCGGTGGGCGCGGCGGCCAGTTACTATGAATCCATGGGCCAGAACTGGGAGCGTGCCGCCCTGATCAAAGCGCGCCCGGTGGCTGGTGACATTGCTTGTGGCGAGGCCCTATTGAAGGAGCTTCAGCCCTTCATCTTCCGGCGCCATTTGGATTTTGCAGCCATTGCGGATGTGCAGTCGCTGAAGCGGCAGATCCATGCGCACAAAGGTCATGGGGAGATTGCCGTTTCCGGCCACAACATAAAGCTCGGGCGGGGCGGCATCCGGGAGATTGAGTTTTTCGTGCAGACCCAGCAGCTGATCGCCGGTGGCCGTGCGCCTACCTTGCGGGCCAGGCGGACTGTGGAGATGCTGGAGGCCTTGAACGAAAGCGGGTGGATCAGCGCAGACGCGGCATCGGATCTCACCTCCTCGTACTGGTTCCTGCGCGGCATTGAGCACAGGCTACAAATGCAGGAAGACGCGCAAACCCATACGCTGCCGGATGTTGAGGCAAGCCTGGAGGCATTTGCGCGCTTCTGCGGGTATGAGGCATTCGATGCGCTGTCAGACGCATTGCTTCAGCACATGCGGCGGGTCCAGTCCTACTATGAGGGTCTGTTCGAAGGGGCAGAAGAGCTCTCGGCTGACGAAGGCAGTTTGTCGTTCACCGGAGTGGCGGATGACCCGGACACCCTGGAAACGCTTAACCGCATGGGGTTCCGGCAGCCTGGCGAGATCTCCACCATCATCCGCGGCTGGCACCATGGGCGCTTTCCGGCCACCCGCTCGGAACGGGCGCGCGAACTGCTCACCGAGTTGATGCCTCACATTCTGCAGGCGCTCGCAAAATCGTCCGATCCCGATGCGGCCTTCATCACCTTCGACAGCTTCCTGAAAGGGCTGCCCACGGGCGTTCAGCTCTTCTCGCTTTTGAAGGCCAACCGGAAGCTGTTGGACTTGCTGTCGCTCATTATGGGGACGGCGCCCCGGCTGGCAGAGACTTTGGCCAAGCGGCCGCGCACCTTGGATGCCATGCTGGATCCTGGCTTCTTTGAAGATTTGCCGGACCGGGATGAGTTGGAGGCGCTGGTCGGGGAAGCCCTGGCGCCGGCGGAGATCTTGGAAGACGTGCTGGACCGGGCGCGGGCTATTGGTCAGGAGCAGATGTTCCGCATTGGTGTCCGGTTTATCAGCGCTACCGCCAACCGAAGCCAGGTGGGCAAGGCGTATTCTGACTTAGCCGACACTCTGATCGGGCGTCTTTTGGATGCTGTACGTGCGGAGGCGGCTCAGAAGTACGGCGCGATGCCAGGTGGCCGGTTTGTGGTCATTGCTATGGGCAAGCTCGGTGGTGCGGAGATGACGGCCACGTCCGATCTTGATCTCATGACGGTCTATGATGTGGATGATCCCATCGCCATGTCTCCTGGACCCAAGCAGTTGGCTGCCGCGCAGTATTACGGCCGCATGACCCAGAGACTCATTGCTGCTCTGTCTGTACCCACTTCTGAGGGCCTGCTCTATGAGGTGGACATGCGCCTTCGCCCGTCGGGCAACAAGGGGCCGATCTCGGTGAGCCTTGAGGCCTTCAAGACTTATCATGACAGCTCTGCCTGGACCTGGGAGCGCATGGCGCTCAGCCGGGCGCGGGTGGTGGCGGGGGATGAAAGCCTTGCCGCAGCCTGTTCGGACGAAATGGTTCGCGTGCTGACCAAAAAACCGGACCCGGAAGAACTCGCCAAGGATGTGCTCGCCATGCGCCAGCGCATGATTGATGAACTCCACAAGGGCGATGCCTGGGACTTGAAGTTGAAACCGGGCGGCCTCGTGGATGTGGAGTTCACCGCTCAATATCTCCAGCTCAAGCATGGCTGGGAGCATCCGGACATCTTGCGCCAGAATGCCGGTGAAGCGTTGCTGGCGCTTCGCGACCACGGACTTCTCTCGCCCGCAGATCAGAGTGAGCTGGAAGGGGCTTATGAGCTCTATCAGACCCTGACCCAGATCTTGCGGCTCTGCGTCACCGGCACCTTTGACGTTGAAACCCCCGCCGATGACCT
The DNA here is from genome assembly GCA_038748855.1 of Pseudomonadota bacterium. Taxonomy (GTDB): domain Bacteria; phylum Pseudomonadota; class Alphaproteobacteria; order Rhizobiales; family CAJQND01; genus JAAEUE01. Next base: position 4,670 of record JBCDIP010000098.1, on the reverse strand, counting down.
GCACGGCCTTTTGGTCTCTGCGGCTGGCGAGCCTGATATGGCGCGGCTGGACGCTAAGCTGGCCGATGTGGCCAGTGGTGTGCGTGCCATCTTTGATCGCGTGATTGGCCCTGCGGACGCCACCGACCAAAAAGATTGAGCCGGCGCGACGGGTTTTGCGCCTCCCTTCCGTCCTTAGTGCATGAGAGCACAGAAACGCTGTGCACGGTTCACAACACCAGAGGACAGGTGAAATCATGCAGAAGAAAACCAAGAAGATTATTATTGCTGCCGTGGCCATTGCTGCGGTGTCGGGTGTAGGCCTCAGCGCCAATGCCGCGTTCAAACAGTGGGGTGGCGGAATGATGATGCGCCACATGGATGCCAATGGCGATGGCAAGGTGACCAAAGCGGAAATCATGCCCCGCATCACCAAGCGTTTCGACCGGGTCGACGCCAACAGCGATGGTCAGGTGACCAAGGAAGAGATCGGCGAACATGTGCGCAAGCGCGTGGAAAAGCGTGTGGGATTTATGTTCGACCGCTTCGATAGCGATGCCGACGGCGTCATGACCAAAGCCGAGATTGAGAGCCAGGTGGACAAGCACTTCGCCCGCATGGATACTGATAACAACGGCGAAGTGAGCCGTGAAGAAATGGGCGCTTTCCGCGATGCAATGCGCGCGCATATGCGCAAGTTCTTTGATCAGGAAAACTAAGCGGCCAAAGGCTGAGGCACGGGCCGCGAGGCAGTATGGAACAACCGCTGAAGAGCGCGGCGGCGGTCACACCCGCCGCCGCTTCGGTAGGCCAGGTCTCCCACCTCACACTGCTTCAGCAGGTGAGGGCCGGGGACCAGCAGGCCTTTGGTGTGCTTGTGAGCGAGCTGTTCCCGACCGTCTATCGTGCGGCCCTTCGGGTGCTGCGCCACGAACAGGAAGCCGAAGACGTGGCGCAGGACGTGTTCATGAAAATCTGGGGCGATCCCCCGGAGCTGAGGGCCGAGGCTAACTTGAAGGCGTGGAGTGCGCGTGTGGCCACCAACGGAGCCATCGATCGATTGCGTAAGAAGAAGCCGGACATATCTGATGATCTGCCTGACCAGGTGGACCCGGCTGTGGCGGCGGATGAAGCCATGCAGGCGGATGAAGCAGCCGATGCTGTGCAACAGGCCATAGACGGTTTGCCCGAGCGGCAACGTTTGGCGCTGGTGCTCACCTACTATGAAGGGCTTCCCAACAAGGAAGCGGCGGATCTTCTGGAAGTGAGCGTGGATGCACTTGAATCCCTGTTGGCCCGTGCGCGCCGGGCGCTTAAGGCGGCTTTAAGCGAGCAGTGGCAGGGACTGCTAGAAGACTTTGCTCAGGGCGGGCAAAACGGAGAGGGGAGCTGGAAAACAATATGACCAAGGCAACTGAATTAGACCGGCTGAAGGATGTGCTTGATGCTTACGGCGCAAAACCTGACAACTGGCCGCAAGATGAACGCGAGCAGCTTCAAGCGATCGCCTCAGCTCATGGCGCTGAGGTGGCGGCGTGGCTTGAGGAGGCCCGGCAAATGGATGCCGTGCTAAACCTCGTGCCGGACGCTCAAGTGCCTGACGGGGCTGTGGAGCGAATGTTGGCGAAGGTGGCGGTGCCGCCCCGCGCGCCTGTGGTGGACTTTCAAGCCGCCCGGGCCAGACGGTCAATGCCCCGCAGGTGGATTGATCTGCGCCAGGCGGTTCCTGTGGGGATTGCCATGGCGGCCTCGCTGATGGTGGGTGTGTTGGCCGGGCTCAGCGATCTTACGGCAACCTACATTCCGAATACGGGCACCATCTCGCTCGCGAGTGTGGGCCAGGAGACCATCGGCGATACGTTGATCGGCTTTGAGACCTTCACGCTCGCCGAAGGAGACTTGAAATGAGTGTTGAAACCCCAGCAGATCCGGCCCCGCAACCGCGTCGCAAAGCGCCGCGGTGGATGAAGATCGTTCTGGTGCTCTCCTTGATGCTCAATGTGGTCGCCATTGGCGCCGTGGGCGCCAGAGCGTGGATGATCCACAAGCATGGCCCCGGCGACTTTGCCATGCATGTGCTCGGGATTCATTCCTTCTTGCGTCAGCTTCCCTCTGAACGGCGCGATAAGCTGCGCACCCAGTTTAAAGACGCTCGCAAAGCCCTTCGTGGCCAGCGTCACGAGTTCGTAACGCCGCTCAAGGAGCTGGCAAACGCACTCTCAGCCCCCCAGTTTGACCAGGCTCGGTTGAATGCCGCCGTTATGGCTTTGCGCGTGAACCACGACAGCCATGCCGCCAAGCGTCAGGACTTGCTGCTGAAGTTCGTGGACGCCCTTACGCCTGATGAGCGCAAGATCCTCGGCTCAAAAATTCTGATGCGGGTGGAGAAAATGGAGAAGTGGCACAAACGATTAAGCGACTGACAGCGCGATCAAACAGCGATCTCGCTGATCTCTTGAGAAGCGGGAATCATATGCACATCTTGCGTGCTGAGGGGCATATTGATGTGCACCGTCGTGCCATGGTTTTCCATGCTGAAGATCTTCAGATGACCGCCATGGAGTTCCACCAAGGACCGCGAGATGGCGAGACCCAGACCTGAGCCGCTGTGTGATTTGGTGAACTGGTTTTCCACCTGCTCAAACGGACGGCCCAGTTTCTCAATGTCGCGGGCGGGGATGCCAATCCCGGTATCCACAATCTTGATGTCCAGCCGCCCGCCGGTGTTTGAAGCCACCACGCGCACGTCTCCGCCTTCAGGAGTGAATTTCACGGCATTGGTCAGAATGTTGATGAGAACCTGCTTCAGTGCCCGCTCATCGGCAAGCAGAGATATATCCGGTTCCACTTGGCGGATAATCTTGATCTGGTGATCCTTCGCCTTGGGTTCAACAATGCGTAAGGCATGATCGAGCACCGTGTCGAAGCTGCACGGCTTGGGCTCCAGTTGGATCCGGCCGGCTTCGATTTTTGACATATCCAGAATGTCGGAGATCACTTCCAGAAGATATTGACCGGAGCCATGGATATCGTTGGCATACTCCATGTACTTCTTCGTGCCGATGGGTCCCAAGAGTTCTGAGACCATGACCTCCGAAAAGCCAATAATCGCGTTGAGCGGGGTGCGCAGTTCGTGGCTCATATTGGCCAGGAATTCCGACTTGGACCGGTTGGCGGCTTCGGCCCGGGTCTTCTGTTCCTGGTAGTTGTCCGCCAATTCGGCGAGGCGCTGCTTTTGGGCTTCCTGCTCCATGCGCGTCTTTTCCAGATCGCGCACGGTGTCCATCAGTTCGCGCTCTGAATCCAGCAGCTGTTCTTCATGGCGTTTAATGGGCGTAACATCCGTGCCCACAGAGACGAACCCGCCATCCTTGGTGCGGCGCTCGGAAATGTGGAGCCAGCGGCCGTCGTCCAACTGGGCTTCGAATGTGCTGCCGGTGTGGGAGTCGTTCGGGTCCTTGGGAATGCGCTCGCGGACGATCGGCTCTTTTGAAGCTTTTTGCACCTCGTCATACGCCGTTCCCGGCACGCACACACTGGCCGGCAGGTTGTGGAACTGCTGGTAGATGCTGTTGCACATGACGAGGTGGTTGTCGGCATCCCACAGAACGAAGGCCTCTGAGATGTTCTCAATGGCATCGCGCAGGCGCAGTTCGGCCTCCTGGTTCAGTTTGGCGGCGTGCTTCTGCTCGGTAATGTCTATGGCGATACCCACGAAGTGCGGGGTTTCTTCTCCATCTTCCTGGGCCAATTCTGCACGGGCGCGCAGCCACACCCAGTGGCCGTCCTTGTGGCGCATGCGGAATTCCTGGTCCACCTGCTTGTCACCAAAGCGCAACATGCGGTCCACCAGCTTGTCCATGCTCGCATCATCAGGATGAAGCAGTTCGGAGACTTCGCCGTAGGACAGAAGCTCACCGGCGGGCTCAAGGCCTAGCATGTCGTACATCGATTTCGACCAGAAGATATGGCCCCGGGCGATGTCCCAGTCCCACAGACCGCATTTGCCGCGGTCTAACGCCTTGTCCAGGCGGCGGGTGGCAATTTCCAAGGTGCGGTCCGCATCGTCCGCGCGGGAGGACTGCCAGTGGAAGGCAGCGCCGATCAGCAGCAGAACAAAACTGGTGGTGATGAACAAGGAGCCATACCCGTTGGCGCGGAACCACCAGGCGGCGAGCACGTCATCTTTTTGCTGAATTAGGATCAAAGTGCCGGGGTGAGGAGAGAGCTGGCGCCGCGTAACGAAGACCAGCGTGCCGTCCACCAGAGGCGTTGCCACCAGCTCGCGCCAGGATCTGGATTCGGCCGCCGCTGAACCGGCCGCCAGGATGGACGTCAGCCGCTTGCCGTTGAGGCTTGGATCATTGGGGGCCGTTGCGTTCACGTAGCCCTGGGCGCTGACCGCCAGAAAGACCCGGCCGGCATTTGTGGCATCGATCCCCATGGCCCGCTCCAGGTCATCGGTTAGGAGGATGCGAGGTGTGCTGTTGCGTTGGAGATCCAACGACAATTGCTGTCGTAAGTTAGCCGCGATGAGGTCAGCATGAACTGCGGAGATGCGTTTGCCCTCTTCCAGGCTCTCTGAATAGTTCGAGACACTCCTCAACAACAGCGCGCCGGCAAGGAAGATGATGAAGACGCAAATCAGTACAGTAATTAGGCGCCTCAGCGTGCGTTCTTTGAGATTGAAC
>JBCDIP010000097.1:0-8581 GCA_038748855.1 Pseudomonadota bacterium | reverse complement strand
CTCGGCCATAAGGGTCAACAACAGCAGAGATTCCGGTGTTCGCAACCCGAACCACCGGCAACCCCTCTTCAATGGCGCGCATGCGCGATTGGGCAAAGTGTTGGCGTGGACCAATGGATTGTCCAAACCAGGCATCATTGGTCACATTGAGGATCCAGCCTGGCCGGACGTCGCGGTCGATCACCGCCCGGGGGAAGATGATTTCGTAGCACACCAAAAGGCTCACCGGAGGCGCGGTCTCCAGGCGGATCGACCGGGGTCCCACGCCGGGCACGAAGCCGCCCGGCAGGGTCACCAGCTTGCGTAGACCCCAAGGCTCCAGAATGGAAGCCAGTGGCAGATATTCGCCGAACGGGACCAGGTGTGCCTTGTCATAGGACGCAACGGTTTTGCCCTCATGATTGATGACCAGTACGGAGTTTCGCGCCCGGTTATCGTCCGGCGTCCCTGGTTTGCCCTGAAGCGCTCGCCTGAGAGCCCCGGTGATCAGGGTCACGTTCTGTGGCAAGAGCTCAGCGATCTTTGCTGTGGCTTGCGGGTTGGCCTCAAGCAGGAAGGGGATGGCGCTTTCGGGCCAAATCACATGCGTGACGTCTTTTACACCCGTCACCTCCGGCGTGGTCGCCATGTCGGAAAGCTCCAGCAAACCGGAGAAGATCTCTGTGCGATACCTCGGATCCCATTTGCGCTCTTGCGCAATGTTGGGCTGAACCAACCGGACTTTGACGGTGTCTTCGAAAGCTGTCTCGGCAGTGGCCAAACGCTGGGCCCCGACCATCCATGCTGCGCCGGCGGCAACCAGGATCGTGAATATGGCAAAGGCCCGTTTGGAAAGGCCGTCTGATGTGTCCTCATCTTCTCCGGCCAAAATGGCGGGTGATGCGCACGCAAAGACAATAATGAACGTCAGACCATACACCCCGCAATAGGCAGCCAGCTGTTCCAATCCTTCAAAGGCGCCCGCCGAATAGCCCATGGTGGCCCAGGGGAAGCCGGTGAAGATGTGCCCTCTCACCCATTCCAGCACGGTGAAGCTGGAGGCGAGCAGTGCAATCCGGCCGGCCCCGGAAGTCCAGATCAGGGAAGCGACCATGCAGGCGAAACCATAAAAGATGCCCAGCCCCAGAGGAAACAGCACCACCACGAACGGGATCATCCAGGAGAACAGGTCCGCATCCACCAGGAAGGCTTCGCTCACCCAGTAAAGATTGGGCGCAAAGTACCCTAGCCCAAAGGCCCACCCGGTCATGAAGGCCGCCGGGGCCCGGTTCCAGATGGAGCTTGATTGCGCGTTGACCCCGTCCAGGAGCCACACCAGCACGGGCAGGCTGCAGAAGAGTGCAAGGAGCAAATAAATCGGCGGTGCGGCCAGCGCGGCGACAATGCCCGCAAGCAAAGCAACAAAAAGCCTGCGCCAACCCCAAAGCACAATGAATTTGAGGGCAAAGCTGTTCATCTATTCCCGCAGCAATTCAGACAAAAAGCAAAAGCGAATCACCAACCTTTATAGCAAGGGCTGGTGTGAACCGCTTACACTTCTGCGGGATAAATGAAAACGTCTATACTTGGCTGGTCGTTTTTGGTTCTTCAGAGGCCTGGCGGCTGCCGCGCGGATGGATTTTGATCTTCTTCAAACGCCGGGGATCGCTCTCCAGAACCTCAAACGCTAGACCCGATCGGTGGCGCACAAGCTCCCCTCGCGTGGGAACGCGGCCCACCAGAGTGAACATCAGCCCGCCCAGGGTGTCCACGTCGTCCTCATCTTCATCGGGAACCAGATCGACCTTCAAAAGGCCCTCCAGTTCCTCTATCTCCGCGCGGGCATCGGCCACCAGGCCGCCGTCCGGTTCCTGACGGATCATCGGTCCGTCGGGATCGTCGTGTTCGTCAACGATTTCCCCGACGATCTCCTCGACCAGATCCTCAATCGACACCAGACCATCCGTGCCGCCATATTCATCCACCACAATGGCCAGATGGATGTGGGTCGATTGCATTTTGACCAGCAGGTCGGCCGCTTGCATTGAGGGAGGCACGAACAGCACGTCGCGCATGATGCCGGCTTGGGCAACGGTTTTGTCCAATTTGATGCCGGACAGGCTGAACGGTTTATGTCCGTTCTCGACGGTGCGTCCGTTGGCTTTGGCGCTCGACTTCTTCGCCGCGCGCACTTTCTCGCCGGCTTTGGCGATCCAGTTCACCAAATCCTTGATGTGCACCATACCCAGCGGTTCATCCAGCGTGTCCCGGTAGACCGGGATGCGCGAATGGTTGGCGTCAATGAACACGGTAAAGAGTTCTGAGAGTGTGGTCTGGTCTTCCACGGCGATGATGTCGGCGCGGGGCACCATAACGTCTTCCACCCGCTGTTGACCGAACTCCAGGATGTTCCGGAGCATGAGCCGCTCTTCCGGCGACATGTCGTCCTTCGTGCCGGCTTCGTGCTGGACGATCACATCTTCCAGGCTGGCGCGCAGGGTGGTTTCCGTCTCGCTGCCGAACTTGCCGCGCAGGAATGACCATAACGAGCCGGTTGATTTGCTGGACTTGTCTTCATCTGCGCCAATGCCCGCAGCCGATTCGGCGGGGGCGGCGCTGGTACTGTCGGATTGTGAAGGGTCGGTCATCTTTGTTTCAACCAGAGCGATAAGCACCTGATTTAGTCATAAGGGTTCTCAATGCCAAGGCCTGCCAGGATTTCAATCTCCAAGGCTTCCATCTCAGCCGCGGTTTCACCATCCTCGTGATCATACCCTGCCAGATGGAGCACGCCATGTACAATAAGATGTGACAAATGGCTTTCAATTTTCTTGCCAAAGTCTTCCGCTTCGCGCGCAACCACGCCGTAAGCCAGGATCATATCTCCTAGTGGCACCGGCTCGCCCGCCGGCCAGATGATTTCGGCCAGATCGGTTTCGAACGAGAGGATGTTGGTGGCCTTGTCCTTGCCGCGATATTGCTTGTTGAGGGCCTGCACCTCTTCATTGCCGGCCAATCTCACGCCTAAGACCCGTTTGGCGTGGTCATCGTGGAGGGTTTCAGCTGCCGCGTCGGCCGCAATCTGAACGATGTCTTCAACATCGTTGACCGCGCGCCAGCCCTCGTCGGCAATATCGATCTCAACCTGCATGGGTGTTTAGCCGGCGGGTTCGCTCTTGGCCGGTGCGCCTTCATAGGCGTTGACGATTTTGGTCACCAGAGGATGGCGCACAATATCCTCTGCGCCAAAGCGGACGATATCTATCCCCTCAATGTCCGCCAACAGGCCGACCGCTTCGGCCAGGCCCGACGTGGTGCCCCGCGGCAGGTCCACCTGTGTGGGATCGCCGGTCACCACCATACGGGAGCCCTCGCCGAGGCGGGTGAGGAACATCTTCATTTGCTGGGGCGTGCAGTTTTGCGCTTCATCCAGAATGACAAACGCCCTGGCCAAAGTGCGCCCGCACATGAAGGCCAGAGGTGCGATTTCGATGGTCTCATCTTCCATACCGCGCTGCACCTGGTTGGCGGGCATGGTGTCGTAGAGGGCGTCATAAAGGGGACGCAGATAAGGATCCACCTTCTCCTTCATGTCGCCAGGCAGAAAGCCCAGTCGCTCGCCCGCCTCAACAGCAGGCCGAGACAGGATAATCCGGTCCACTTCCCCGGCCATCAGCGCAGCAGCAGCACAGGCAACGGCCAGATAGGTCTTGCCAGTGCCGGCCGGTCCGATGCCAAACACCAGTTCGCGCTTTTGCAAAGAGCTGATGTAGGCGCCCTGTTGACGCGAACGTGGGTGGATCACCTTGCGCCGGGTTTTGATCTGCACATCCTTAGGTGCTTTGTAGTCGTCAGCCGCCTTCGGACTGCCGGCCTTGACCTCCGGCACCACGTGCAGACGGATGGCGCCGTCCACATCCGCGGGCTGAACCTCAAAGCCTTCACTCAAGCGCTCATAAAGATTGGAGAGCACTTGGCGGGCATTTTCCTGAGCATCGCTTTGGCCGATGATGGCCACATGATTGCCCCTCGGCATCACTTCAACCCCGAGACGATCCTCTATGAGGGCCAGATGTTGATCGTGCTCGCCGAACAGGTGGGGGAGAAGACGATTGTCGTCGAATGTAAGGATCAAGCCGTCACCATTTTCATCAACATCGCTTTGCGCGGTTTCCCGCTCAAGATCCGAGCCGGACAGTTGGCTTTGTGTGGTGTTCAAACAATCAGCTCCGTTTAAGTCTGATTCGATGACGGTTTCATTGCACAATATGCGCCGAAAGGCTGTTTGCGCCAATAGCATCAATGTGCACAGGCACGATATCCCCAATTGCAGCGGTTGTATTGTCCACATGGACCGGCTGCAAATAGGGCGAACGGCCCACCAGCTGGCCGGGATGCCGGCCCGGTTTTTCTAAAAGCAGATCAAAGCGTTGACCCGCACATGCGGCATTGAATGCCGTTTGTTGCTCGCTCAGAAGAGCTTGCAGGCGGTGCAGGCGCTCGGTTTTTACCTCTTCGGGTACCTGATCCTCCAGATCAGCCCCCGGCGTGCCAGGACGCGGGGAATATTTGAACGAAAACGCCTGGGCATAATTCACAACGCGCACAATCTTCAGCGTGTCCTCAAAGTCTGCATCACTCTCGCCTGGAAAGCCCACGATGAAGTCGGAGGAGAGCGCAATATCAGGCCGCGCGTCTCTGATGCGCTCTATGATGTCCAGATAGAAGCCGGCCGTGTGCTTGCGGTTCATGGCCTTCAGAATACTGTCTGACCCAGACTGAACGGGCAGGTGGAGATAGGGCATCAGTTTTGCACAATCGCGGTGTGCGGCGATCAGCACCTCATCCATGTCCCTGGGATGGCTGGTGGTGAAGCGCAGGCGCTCAACACCGTCGATCTCAGCCAGGTGGTAGAGCAGCTGTGCCAGGCCCCAGCTGGCCCCATCAGGGCCTTCGCCGTGGTAGGCATTGACGTTCTGGCCCAACAGGGTGATCTCTTTCACGCCGGCTTCGGTTAGGCGGCGCGTTTCGGCAGCCACCCGCTCCACTGGGCGTGAGAACTCTGCGCCCCGCGTATAGGGCACGACGCAGAATGAGCAGAACTTGTCACAGCCTTCCTGCACAGTCAGGAACGCGGCGACACCGCGCGAGCGGGTTTTGCCGGACGATGGTTGCACCAGATGATCGAACTTATCTTCCGCAGGAAACTCCGTTTCTACCACGCTTTGGCCGGTTTCTTCGGCCCGGGCGAGCATGTCGGGCAGTTTGTGATAGGTTTGTGGCCCAAACACCATGTCCACCACCGGCGCCCGACGGATAATCTCTTCGCCCTCAGCCTGGGCCACGCAACCTGCCACGGCGATCTTGACATCGCGTCCTTCAGCGGCGTGCTCGGACTTGATCTTGCGCATCCGAACCAACTCTGAATAGACCTTCTCCGCCGCCTTCTCGCGGATGTGGCAGGTGTTCAGAATGATAAGGTCTGCATCGTTCGCAGACGCGGTTTCCACATAGCCGGACGGCGCCAGCATGTCGCTCATGCGGGCGGAATCATAAACGTTCATCTGGCAGCCATAGGACTTGATGAACAGTTTGCGCGCTTTGTCGGCCATTGGTTTCTACCGGCTTGCTTAAGTTTGGCTGGTTTCTTTAGCGCCTTTCGGCGCCAAAGCAAGCCCTTCGCGCACGATCTGCTCTGCGCAGGCCGCCTGATCCTTTCGGGTTTGGCCTTCTCGCGGCGCAAGCGGTGCATGGAAAATCAGGTCAACCTGAAACGGTCTGCCTTTGAACACCGCCCACATATGGGGAAGCAACTCCATATCGCCATACCAGCCGTAATGGGCCCCATCTCGCCCCCCCTCGTCGCTATAGCGGACCGTTAAGGGCTGGATAGTGAGCCCATCGCCGGGAAAGAGTGCGCTCTTGAACTCCAGCACTTGGCGTCCATCGGTGCTGGTGCCTTCCGGGAACAGCACCAGGATGTGGCCTTGCTCAAACCGCTCCATCATCTCTTGGCGCACCGGCCCAACGGCGCTGCGGCGTTCGCGGTCCACAAAGCACGTCTGCAACAGGCGGGCGAGCGGGCCGAACACGGGCCAGGAGCGCACATCCCGTTTGGCCACAAAGAAACAGGGCACTGTGGCACCGATGGCAATGATGTCGATCCAGGAGACATGATTAGCTGCGATGAGCAGCGGACCCGACTTGGGCGGGTCCCCACGGATCTGAAGCTTGGCGCCCATCAGGCGCGCAGCGGTGCCAAAAACCCATTTGGGCAGCACGTGCCGAAAGCGCGGAGCGATCAGCACAATAAACAATTGCACAGGTACAGTGATCAGCAGCAGAGAGGAAAAACCTGCGGCAACCCCGATCGGCTGCACGGTGCCCATGGGCCAGTCAGTCTTCATCCTTGCCGTCGAGGGCAATGCCATAAAGCTCCAGCCGGTGATCCACCAGCTTGTAGCCGAGCTCCCGGGCGACAATCTCCTGGAGCTTTTCGATCTCTTCGTTCTTGAACTCGATCACCTCGCCCGACTGCAGATCGATCAGGTGGTCATGATGCTCTTCCTGCGCCGGCTCATAGCGCGCCCGGCCGTCTCCGAAATCATGTCGCTCCAGAATTCCCGCATCCTCAAACAGGCGCACGGTGCGGTAGACCGTGGCGATAGAGATTTTGGAGTCGATGGCAGACGCGCGCCGGTAAACCTCTTCCACATCAGGGTGGTCTTCTGCATCGGATAGCACGCTGGCAATGACCTTGCGCTGCTCGGTCATGCGCATGCCTTTTTGGACACAGATTTTCTCTAGAGAGGTCATGTGCTGGGTTCGTTCCTACCGGTTTGCCCGATGGTATAGGTGCCTGAGCGCGGGCTTGCAACCGAGCCGTTGAGACTTAACCGGACGAAGCCAGCTCCAGGCGCATGATGAGGGCATCTGAGCGCGTACCATCATTCAGCTGATAGTAGTCGCGCCGTCGCCCGGTGGTTTTAAACCCGGCATCTTCATAGAACCAGAGCGCGTGGTCGTTCGCCACATCCACTTCTATGAAGATTGAGGCCAGACCATCTGATCGGTTGATCACCTCTTCCAGCAGGCGCCGCGCGACGCCCTGTCTGCGGGCCTTCTCCAAGACCCCGATGGTGAGGATCTCAGCCTCCTCGCCCGCCTGACGGGACAGCACAAGGCCGAGAGGCTCATCGTCCTTGGAAGCAACAAGAGCTGTGACGCCGGGCATGGTCAGAAGGGACCCAAAGCTCTTGGCGCTCCAGGGGCGCTCGAAACACTCATCATGCAGCGCCGCCAGCACGCGAGGCTCAGCGAAGGCCTGAACTGAGATCATGCCCGCTGCACCTGGGCGCCGGCTCCGGGAGGCTTGGCATCTGCGGCTCTGAGATAGAGCGGGGAAGGGGGCGTATCTGACGCCGGCATCCGGCTTGCCGGGAGGCCCCAAACCGCCGCATTGGGCAGCTCATGCGCACTTGACATCACCCCGCCGCTACTCAGCAGCTTGGCGCCGCTGCCTGCTAGCAAGACGTCTCCATCCGGCAGGGCGGCAAGAGCGTCGTCAACAGGTACGGCGCGCGGGGCGAGCTGTTCTTCTCCGGATGGCCCGTAAACGGCCAAGTAAATCTCATCTCGCCGGGCATCTATAAGCGCGGCCACGGGGCACTGCGGCTCATCGGCAGCAATCGCGCATAAGGCGATGGCGTGGAGACTGCTAAGCGCAATCACTGGGAGATCAGAAGCGACGGCCAACCCCCGCGCCGCAGCAAGGCCGATGCGCACGCCGGTGAAGGTTCCCGGACCTGAAGTCACAGCGACCTGGGCAATATCACCAGGCGCCAGGCCTGCCTCGTTGACCGTTTCATCGATCATGGGGAAGAGCGCCTCGGCCTGACCGCGGTTCATCAGTTCGTGACGCGCAGCCACCATCGTTCCCTGACGCCCATCAATCAGCGCAACCGAACAGGCGTCCAGGCAGGTGTCGAAAGCCAGGGTGAACATGAAGGCTTGGGGCAGCTTAGGCCGCCCGGACGGGCCGGACTAAACCGGCCGCACTTCCTCCACTTCAGGAATGAAGTGGCGCAGCAGGTTCTCAATCCCATGCTTCAAAGTGGCGGTGGAGGAGGGGCAGCCGGCGCAAGCGCCTTGCATGCGAAGGTGCACGATGCCGTCCCGATAGCCATGGAAGGTGATGTCCCCACCATCTTGTGCCACAGCCGGGCGCACCCGCGTATCCAAAAGATCCTTGATCGTGTCCACGATTTCCACATCGCTTTCATCAAAATCTTCAGCTGCTTCCGTTGAGGTAGACGCTCCTTCACCCACAACCGGCGCACCGGAGAGATAATGCTCCATGATCACACCCAGAATGGCAGGCTTCAGATGCTGCCAGTCCGCGTCGTCTTTGGTGATGGTGACAAAGTCTGAGCCGAAGAACACGCCCGTGACCCCGTTCACCTGGAAGAGGCGGCTGGCCAGTGGGGATTCAGCGGCTTGGTCCGGATCGCGGTAATCGCGCGTATCGTTCGGCAGAACGGGTTTTCCGGGAATGAACTTCAGTGTGGCCGGATTCGGCGTGGCTTCAGTTTGGATGAACATG